>JAEHDA010000165.1 GCA_016880655.1 Rhodocyclaceae bacterium | reverse complement strand
CAGCGTGCTTCCTGTCGCGCTTCGCCAAGAAGTTCGACTGGGCACACCTCGACGTTGCCGGCACTGCCTACCGTTCCGGCAAGGAAAAGGGTTCGACCGGCCGGCCGGTGCCGCTGCTGGCGCACTTTCTGATGGCCAGGGCCGGCAGCAAGCCGTGACCCGCATCGAGTTCCTGCATGACGCGCCGGACCGCATCGCCGCGGCGGCCGACTGGCTGCGCCAAGCCTGGCAGAAGCGCCGGCCGGTACTGGTCTACGTGCCGGAACGACAAGCCGCCGAGCAGCTCGACCGCTTGTTGTGGTGCCAGCCGGCCACCGGCTTTCTGCCCCACTGCGGCGCGGAATCGTCGCTCGCAGCCGAGACGCCGATCATCCTGGCCGGCACGCTTGAGCAACTTCCGCACGATCGTTGCCTGCTCAATCTCGGCAACGAACTGCCACCGGGATTTTCGCGTTTCGAGGAGCTGGTGGAGATCGTCAGCACCGCCGATGTCGACCGCCTGCCCGCCCGCGAGCGCTTCAAGTTCTACCGCGAACGCGGCTACGCCATCGACGCCCGCAGCGTCGCTGCCGGGATCTGAAATGAGCGACGACTCAGACATCCTCGATCAGGCCGACAAGCTGATGCGTCGGCACCGCGTATTCCTGGCCGGTTCCCAGGCGTCCGCCGTCGTGGTCGAGGACATCGTCGACGACCTGCCGGTACTGACCGACATGGTGGCCGCTACGGAAGCGGCGGTTGCTCCGCCTGCCGCGCCAGCCCCGACGGTTTCCGTCGAGCAACGCGCGCAGGAACTCGCCCACGTGCTCGCGCACGAGTTGCTGCTCGATCGCCTTTCCGCCCAGCGACAAGCCGTCGCCAACGAAATCGCCATCTGGCTGGACACCGAACTGCCACATATCGTCTTGCATGTCGTCGACGGACTCACCGATCAACTCGTCGCCCAGGTAACCACCGCGGTGCGCCTGGAGCTCCTGCCGAAGCTGCAACATGCGGTGGAGGCAGAAAGTCAGCCGTCGCAGGACGCCACCCCGGGCTGACTTTCCCTCGCCCAGCCATATTTCGCCTTTCCGCCATCTGCCACTCCCGCACCGCCATGGAACTTGCAAAGAGCTTTGAGCCTGCCGACATCGAGCAGCGCTGGTACCCGATCTGGGAGAACGGCGGCTACTTCGCCGCCGGCCTTGACGTCACCAAAACCGACAAGAAGGGCAACTTCTGCATCCTGCTGCCGCCGCCCAACGTCACCGGCACGCTGCACATGGGCCACGGCTTCAACCAGACGTTGATGGACGCGCTGACGCGCTACCACCGCATGCGGGGCGACAACACGCTCTGGCAGCCGGGCACCGATCACGCCGGCATCGCCACGCAGATTGTGGTCGAGCGCCAGCTCGATGCGCAGGGCGTTTCCCGCCACGACCTCGGCCGCGAGAAGTTCCTCGAAAAGGTCTGGGAATGGAAGGAATACTCGGGCGGCACCATCACGCGCCAGATGCGGCGCCTGGGCACCTCGCCGGACTGGAGCCGCGAGCGTTTCACCATGGACGCGGGCCTGTCGAAGATCGTCACCGAGACCTTCGTCCGCCTTTACAAGGAAGGCCTGATCTACCGCGGCAAGCGGCTGGTGAACTGGGATCCGAAGCTGCTCACCGCCGTCTCCGACCTGGAGGTCGTCAACCAGGAGGAAGACGGCTTCATGTGGGAGGTTCGCTATCCCTTCGTCGAGGGCAATGGTTCTCTCACCGTCGCCACCACACGTCCTGAGACGATGCTCGGTGACGTCGCCGTAGCGGTGAATCCCGACGACGAGCGTTACAAACACCTGATCGGCAAGCACGTCGTGCTGCCGCTCACCGGCCGCAGCATTCCGATCATCGCCGACACTTACGTCGACCGCGAATTCGGCACCGGCTGCGTGAAGATCACGCCGGCGCACGATTTCAACGACTGGCAGGTCGGCCATCGCCACGGCCTCGCGCCGATCAGCATCTTCACGCTCGACGCGCGCATCAACGAGCACGGTGCGGAGCGCTATCGCGGCATGGACCGCTACGAGGCGCGCAAAGCCATCGTCGCCGACCTCGAAATCGAGGGGCTGCTGGTTGCCGTCCGCCCCCACAAGCTGATGGTGCCGCGCGGCGACCGCACCAATGCGGTCATCGAGCCGATGCTCACCGACCAGTGGTTCGTCGCCATGAGCAAGCCAGGCGCCGACGGCAAGTCGATTGCCGGCCAGGCACTGGAATGCGTGGCCTCCGGCGAGATCCGCTTCGTGCCCGAGAACTGGGTGAACACCTACAACCAGTGGCTGAACAACATCCAGGACTGGTGCATCTCGCGCCAGCTCTGGTGGGGCCACCAGATTCCCGCCTGGTATTCCGACGACGGCCGCACCTACGTCGCCCACAACGAAGCCGAGGCCTACGCGCTGGCGAAGCAGGACGGCTACACGGGCGGCCTCGCGCGCGACCCGGATGTCCTCGACACCTGGTACTCCTCGGCGCTGTGGCCGTTCTCGACGCTCGACTGGACGCCGGAGTGGCCGGCGAAGTCCAATCCTGCGCTCGACCTCTACCTGCCATCGACGGTGCTGGTCACCGGCTTCGACATCATCTTCTTCTGGGTGGCGCGCATGGTCATGATGACCAGGCACATCACGGGGAAGATCCCGTTCCGCGACGTCTACGTGCATGGCCTGATCCGCGATGCGGAAGGCCAGAAGATGAGCAAGTCCAAGGGCAATGTTCTCGACCCGATCGACCTCATCGACGGAATCAGCCTCGACGACTTGATCAAGAAGCGCACCACAGGGTTGATGAATCCGAAGGACGCCCCGAAGATCGAGAAGCGCACGCGCAAGGAATACCCGAACGGCATCCCGGGCTTCGGCACGGACGCGCTGCGCTTCACCTTCGCGTCGCTCGCCTCGCCCGGCCGCGACATCAAGTTCGACATGCAGCGTTGCGAGGGCTACCGCAACTTCTGCAACAAGCTGTGGAATGCGACGCGCTTCGTGCTGATGAACTGCGAGGGCAAGGACTGCGGCCTCGATGAATCGCTGCCGCGCGAGTACTCGCCTGCCGACCGCTGGATCGTCAGCCTGTTGCAGAAGCTGGAAGCCGAGGTGGCGAAGCATTTCGCCGACTATCGCTTCGACCTGCTGGCCAAGGCCATCTACGAATTCGTCTGGGACCAGTATTGCGACTGGTATGTCGAACTGGCGAAGGTACAGATCCAGAAGGGCGCTGATGCCGAGCAGCGCGAAAAAGGTGAGGCCGCCCAGAGGGCTACGCGCCGCACGCTGGTGCGCGTGCTCGAGACAACGCTGCGCCTCGCCCATCCGCTGATCCCCTTCATTACCGAGGAGCTCTGGCAAACGGTGGCACCGATCGCCGGCGCCGCAAGAGTCAGCCATGGTGACACGCCGGCTACGCTGATGTTGCAGCCCTACCCTGCCGCCGACCTGGCGCGCTGCGACGACAAGGCCGAAGCCTGGGTCGCGACGCTCAAAGACATGATCAACGCCTGCCGCAGCCTGCGCGGCGAGATGAACATCTCACCCGCGCAAAAGGTGCCGCTGGTTGCGGCCGGCGACAAGTTCGCCGTCGACGCGTACGCACCCTACCTCGCGGCGCTGGCGAAGCTCTCGGAAGTCACCGTGGCCGGCGACAACCTGCCGCCGTCGGAAGCGCCGGTGCAGATCGTCGGCGATTTCCGCCTGATGCTGAAGATCGAGATCGACGTCGCCGCCGAGAAGGAACGCGTCGGCAAGGAACTCGCCCGCATCGATGGCGAAATCGCCAAGGCCGAGAAGAAACTGGCGACGCCGAGCTTCGTCGAGCGCGCCCCGGCGGCCGTGGTCAATCAGGAGAAAGAGCGGCTGGCGAGCTTCGTCGACCTGCGCGCGAAACTCGCCGCCCAGCTGGGCCGATTGGGAACCTAGATCCCCAAGGCTCGGCGGGCCTCGGCCAGGAAACCGAGAGCCTTGTCCTCGTCGATCGTCAGCTTGGCGAGTTTCGCCGCTCCTTCGACCGCTGCCATCAACTCTCCTGTCGACGCATGTGCCTTGTCGAGGCGCGATATCACCGGCTTGGCCATTTGCGCACCAAACACGGCGACCGCGATATCGATGACCCGCCGGCGCAATGCCTCCACATCCGCGCCCGGCGCATTGGCCGGAACGGAAGACGGGCGCGCGGGCGGTGCAGCAGCCGACGCGGAAGCCGAAGCGCCGGGCTCGATCAGCCCCAGCGCGAGCAGTTCGTCGGCCAATGCCGACAGCTTGCCGGGATCGCACCCCACTGCCTGGCAATACACCGCCAGGGAGTGACGACCGTCGGCGACGATCAGCAGGTTGCGTTGCTCCCGAGTCAGGCTGAGCTGCTTGGCGGCAAGCTCTTCCCCGCCCGTGGCGGTCTTCCGATAGTGAAGCGAAAGATCCGCCATCGATCAGGACATCAACTCGCGTAT
>JAEHDA010000164.1 GCA_016880655.1 Rhodocyclaceae bacterium | reverse complement strand
TTGCGACCCTTGGGGCCGAGGGTGACCTTGACCGCGTCGGCCAGGACATTGACGCCACGAACCATGCGCTGACGCACGGAATCGCCGAATTGGACTTCTTTGGCTGCCATTATGTGTATCTCCAGTAAATTCGGTTAATCAGGCTTCAACAACGCCCATGATGTCTTCTTCGCGCATGACCAGCAGCTCCTCGCCCTCGACCTTGACGGCCTGGCCGGAGTACTTGCCGAACAGCACGCGATCGCCCTTCTTGAGCGCCATCGGGCGGACCTTGCCATCGTCGAGGATCTTGCCGGTGCCGACGGCAATCACTTCGCCCTGGTCGGGCTTCTCGCCGGCCGAGTCGGGAATGACGATGCCGCTGGCGGTAGTGCGCTCGGCTTCGACGCGCTTGACGATTACGCGATCATGCAAAGGACGGATTTTCATAGGGTTACTCCTTGTTGATGTCTAGGCTAGAGATTCCAGCAAGACCGCCGCCAGCAATACTTGGTAGCGGTCGGTGTTAGCACTCCCGAAAGAGGAGTGCTAATGATAGGGACTGGCCCCGAGGAATTCAAGTCCGGAAACCCGATCCTTGCACTGGGGTTACTTGCAGCGCTAGCATTGCGCCACCCTCCGCGACCGGGAAGCATCGTGTCTATTGCCAAAAATGCCTGATGACACTCCATGGCAGCTTGACGTCCGGCCGCACGGCGTAGACGGCCTCGAACTGGTCCTCGGCGGCCGCTGGTGCATGGATGGCGTCCTGCCCGCATCCGAAGTCCTGGCCAAGGCGCTCGAGCGAGGAATTCGCCGCGTGCGCTTCGACGGAACCGGCCTGGCGGCATGGGATTCCGGCCTGCTGACGTTCGTCGCCGGCGTCATGAAGTTGTGTACCGCCCGCGGCATTGCGATCGAGGCAAGCGGCCTGCCGAATGGCGCGCAGCGCCTGCTGGCCATGGCGCTCGCGGTTCCCGAGCAGAAGGTCGCGTTGCGGAGTGCGGAAGGACAAGGGCTGCTCGCCCAGGTCGGCGGCGCGACCATCGAATTCTTCCGCGGCATTCCGCAAATGCTGAATTTCCTCGGCGAGATAACCCAGTCCTTTGCTCGCCTGTTCTCAGGCCGGGCCCACTTCCGCCGCAGCGACCTGTGGCGGGAGATCGAGGAGGTCGGCCCGCGCGCCCTGCCCATCGTTTTCGTGATCAGCTTCCTGGTCGGGCTGATTCTCGCCTATCTGGGTGCCGATCAGTTGCGCATGGTCGGCGCCCAGATCTTCATTGCCGATCTCGTCGCCATCGGCATGGTGCGCGAGATCGGCGCGCTGATGACCGGCATCATCGTCGCCGGCCGCACCGGGGCGGCCTTCGCCGCGCGGCTGGGCACCATGCAGGTCAATGACGAGATCGATGCCTTCAAGACGCTGGGCATCTCGTCGATCGACTTCCTGGTGCTGCCGCGGCTGCTCGCCCTGATGCTGATGGTGCCACTCCTCACGCTCTACTCCGGCTTCATTGGCATGCTGGCCGGGCTGCTGGTATCGGCGACGATCTTCGACATCGGCGTCTACGAGTACTACACCGAGGTTCTGCGCGCGCTGGAACTCAAGCACTTCATGGTCGGGCTTTCCAAGGGCAGTGTCTACGGCGCGATGATCGCCTACGCCGGCTGCCTGCGCGGCATGCAATGCGGACGCAGTGCCGAAGCGGTCGGCCGTGCCGCGACTTCGGCAGTCGTGACGGCTATCCTGCTGATCACCATCGCCGCCTCGATCATGACGATTGTTTATTATCAACTGGACATCTGAGCCATGGCCGAGGCCCCGCCTACGAACGACCAGCCATTCATCGAGGTTCGCGCGCTGACCATGGCGTATGGCGACTTCGTCGTACAGCACGACCTCGACTTCATGGTGAACCAGGGAGACATCTTCGTCGTCATGGGCGGCAACGGCTGCGGCAAGACCACGCTGATGCGCGCCATGGTCGGCCTCCAGCAACCGGCCCATGGATCGGTGCTCTACGGCGGCGAGGATCTTTGGCGCGCGGCGCCCGAAGTCCGGCAGCGGCTCAAACGACGGCTTGGCGTCCTCTTTCAGGGCGGTGCGCTCTGGAGTTCGCTCACGCTCGCCGAAAACGTCGCGCTGCCGCTGTCGGAGTACACCGATCTGCCGCAGGCACGCATCGACGAGATCGTGTCGTTCAAGCTTGCCCTGGTGGGGCTGGCGGGCTTCGAGGAGTTCTACCCGGCCGAGCTTTCCGGCGGCATGAAGAAGCGCGCGGGCCTCGCCCGCGCCATGGCGCTCGATCCCGACATCCTGGTCATCGACGAGCCGTCCTCGGGCCTCGATCCGCTCACTGCCCGGCGACTCGACGAACTGATCGTCGAACTGCGCGACAGCCTCGGTACGACCATCGTGGTCGTGACGCACGAACTGGCCAGCATTCTTTCAATCGGCAACAATTCGATCTATCTCGATGCGGACACCCACACCATGATCGCCACCGGCCACCCCCAAGTCGCGCTCGAATCGGGCCATCCCAAGGTGCGCCATTTCCTCACGCGGGGCACGACATGAGCAAACAGGCCAATCCCACGCTGATCGGCGCCTTCGTGCTCGGCGCGATCGCGCTGGCCGTCGTCGCCACCCTCCTGCTGGCCCGTGGCACGTGGTTCGGCGAGCAGCGCCGGCACGTGCTGTATTTCGAAGGCGCCGCGCAGGGCCTGCAGGTCGGGGCGGCCGTGGTCTTTCTCGGGGTCAAGGTGGGCGCAGTCAAGGATATCCAGTTGGACATGGACCAGAGCAAGCAGCGCTTCCTGGTGCCGGTAACGATAGAAATCCTGCCGCACGTGGTACGCGCGCACGACGGCGTGTCGGCCGATCTACGCGACCGTGCCACCTTGCAGCGCCTGGTCGAACAAGGCCTGCGCGGCCGGCTGCGCATGCGGAACCTGCTGACCGGGCAACTCTACGTCGACCTCGACTTCCATCCGGACAAGCCGGCGCATTACGCCGCGCTCGACCCTGATATCAGCGAGATTCCCACGATCCCCACTGCCGTGCAGGAGCTGACATCGACGCTCGAAGGTTTTGCGGTGGACAAGTTCCTGGCCGATGTCGCATCGATCAGCGGCGCCATCAACAAGCTCATGTCGGCGCAGGCGACCCAGGACTTGCCGCGACGGCTGGATGCGACGCTGCGCCACCTCGAATCGCTTGCCGCACGCATCGACGCCCAAAGCAAGCCGATCCTCGACGACGTGCGTGACGACCTGGCGGAGATGCGCAAGGCACTGGCGGCCACGCAGACGGCCATGGCCAGGGTCGAAGTCGCTGCCGACCGGGTGGCCGCCCTGGCGAGCCCCGACTCCCAGATGGTCGGGAACATGTCGCGGGCCGGCGATCAGCTGGCGAAAGCCGCCGCCGCCCTGCAGGACCTGGCCGCACGGGATTCGCCGACCGTCCAGAACATGACTGCCGCCATGAAGGAAATAGCGCGGGCGGCTGCCGCCTTGCGTGTGCTGGCGGAAACGCTCGAAGAGCAACCGGACGCGATCTATCGGGGCAAGCGCCCCAAGTAGCCCGCGCCGCGACGAGCGTTCACGAATCGGTGCCGGTCGCCTTGAGGTGCGCGATGGCGTTGGCGTAGTAAGCCAGCACTTCGCCGGCATCGGTAGCCGCGGTGTACATGCCGTCGTTTTCCAGCACCAGATTGCGCAGCGTCAGCATGCGCAGGCCGACGGTGAACGCGTAGTCCTGGTCCTGGCGCGGAATGTAGATGTGGGCGCCGTGCGCTTCCAGTTCGCGCATGCGTGCGTGCGCCGCGGCCTTCAGGTCGAACTCCGACCAGACGCGCTCGGGCATCTCGACCATCAGGCTGGCGACCAGCGACACGGGCAGCACGGGCACCACCGAGCCGATATCCGCCATCAGGCGTTCGGCGACGCGCACGATGTCGGCATGCCGGGCTTCGTCGGAAAGGTCCGGAAAACGGACCCGATGTTCCCGGCACCAGGCGCGCATCGACAGCGGCGTGCCGAAATTGACACAGGCGTAGCCGAAACGGTGCCAGCGACCCTGCACCGCCAGCCAGAGATTGTGCAGATTGAAGCGCAGCGCCGTCTTCAGCGCCTTCATCCTGCCGGCCCGCGGCCGGTCGGGATGCAGCTTGAGGAGCTGGCTGCGGTCCTCCAGCACGCGGTCGTAGTTGAGCCCGACCGGAATGAACACGATGTCGCGACGCCCATCTCCATCACTCCCGCCGTCGCGCTCGTCGAAGTTCTTCAGCATGTAATCGAGCAGGCCGTACTTCGGCGGTCTCAGTTTGCCGTCGACGGTCAGGCCGCCTTCGGGAAACACCGCCTGGGTCACGCCCGCCTCGGTGGCCATGTGCACATAGCGCGCGAGCACGGTGCGGTACAGCGCATCGCCGGAATTGCGACGCACGAAGAAGGCGCCCATCGCCCGCACCAGTTGCTGTAGCGGCCAGACGCGGGCCCATTCGCCGACCGCATAGGAGAGCGTCACCCGCTCGGCGGCAAGGAAGGCGACCAGCACGTAGTCCATGTTGCTGCGGTGGTTCATCACGAACACCAGGGTCGACTTCGGGTTGATGCGCGCCAGCGCCGCCTCGTCGACATAGCCGATGCGCACGCGGTAGAGCATGCGCGCCAGGCCGCGCGCCAGCGCATAGCCAATACGGAAGTAGAGGTAGGCATTGAAGGACGGCACGATCTCGCGCGCATAGCGATCGACGCGCTGCCACGCGGCCGACAGCGGCTCACCGGTCTCGTTGGCATGGCTGGCCGCCGCGGCCTGCACCTTCGGATCATGGAACAGGCGGTCGATGAGCACCTGGCGGCGCGTCAGCTTGAAGGAGGGCAGCTCGATCGACAGGCGCGAATTGATCTGGCCGATCATGCGGTTGATGCGCCGCCGGAAGAACCAGCGCATGCCCGGCGCAAGCAACAGCACCAGCGTCGCCCACGCTGCGAGCACCGCCATGACCGCCACCAGCCACAGCGGCAATGCCACCGTCTGCGTCATGTCTCCTCCGCCGTTCTGGTCTTTTCTGCGATCATAGCAGCATGAATCGCAACCGCCGCCACTGGCTGGCCGCGGGCCTGGCGGGCATCGCCGGATACGGCGCGTGGCGCATGCGGAGCCTCTGGCCGCAGGACGGCGTCACCAATCCCTGCCTCGGGCCGCTGCCGCGCGAACTCGCCGACCACCCGCTGGTGCGGGAAGCCTGGACGGGACTCGATCCGCAACGGATATGGGATGGCCACGTCCACATCTTCACCAGCGCCGCAGCCGGCCATCCCGAGGGCGCGCCCTGGCCGCACTGGGCATCGGGCGTACAGGCCTCGGTGATCGCCAATGCTGCCTGCACCGATCCCGTTGCGCAGGACTTTGCCGACGCCTACCTCGGGCGCCTGCTGGCGCTGCTCGCCGACATGCCGGCCGGCTACAAGGCGCTGCTGCTGGCGCTCGACGTCCATCGCGACGTGCGTGGCGCCCCGGTCCCTGCACTGACGCATTTCAGCGTGGACAACGATTTCTGCGCCGACGCAGCGAAGCGCGCGCCCGATCGCTTCGAGTGGATCGCCTCCATCCATCCCTATCGTCCGGATGCGCTCGACGAACTCGCGCGCGTCAAGGCACTCGGCGCCCGGGCGATCAAATGGATCCCCTCGGCGCAGGGCATCGACCCGGCCAGCGAACGGTGCGATGCCTTCTACGCCGCGCTCGCCGAGGGCCGCCTGCCCCTGCTCACGCACACCGGCGAGGAGCGCGCGACGCCGGGTGACGACGAACTCGACAATCCGCTGCGGCTGCGCCGTGCGCTCGACCGCGGCGTGCGCATCATCGCCGCCCACTGCGCGACCATGGGCCAAAGCCGCGACCTCGACCGCGGCCCGGACGGTCCCATGGTCGGCAGCTTCGCGTTGTTCGAGCGGCTGATGGATGAACCGAGCTACGAGAAGCTTCTGGTCGGCGACCTCGCCGCCATCCCACAGCTCGGCCGCACCGGCGCGCCGCTCCGGCGCATCCTCGAGCGCGGCGCATCAGGTCGCACTTCGGACGGCGACTGGCGCCGGCGCCTGCTGCACGGCAGCGACTACCCGCTGCCCGGCCTGCTGCCGCTCTACTCGCCGGCCGATCTCGTCGACCAGGGCCTGCTCGACCCCGCAGCCGTCGAACCCCTGATCGCAATCCGCCGCCACAACCCGCTGCTGTTCGACTTCGTCTTCAAGCGCAGCCTGCGCCTCGACGGCAAGCGGCTGGCCGACGACATCTTCCACACGCGCGACTTTTTCGCCTGAGCCGCGCCGGTAGAATGCCGGCATGAATCGCCTCGCCTGCCTGCTTCTCCTTGCCGCCCTGCCGCTGCTCGCCCATGCCGATCGCTTGCCCGCCACCGTCGCCAGCGCCCTCAAGGCCGCCGGGATTCCGCAATCCGCCGTCGGCATCGTCGTCCAGGACACCGGTGGCGTGTCGCCACGGCTGACTTTCAACGCCGGGCAGCCGATGAACCCGGCGTCGACCATGAAGCTGGTCACCACCTTCGCGGCGCTGGAATTGCTCGGGCCCGCCTACACCTGGAAGACCACGGCCTGGAGCGATGCGCCGCTCGACAATGGCGTGCTGGCCGGCGACCTGTATCTGCGCGGCAGTGCCGACCCCAAGCTGACCTTCGAGCAATTCTGGCTGCTACTGCGCCAGTTGCGCGCGCGCGGCGTGCGCGAGATCGCGGGCGACCTGGTGCTGGACCGCGGCCTGATCGCTCCGGTCGAACACGATTCCGCGGCATTCGACGACAAACCCTTGCGCCCCTACAACGTCGGCCCGGACGCGCTGCTGCTCAACTTTAAGGCCCTGCGCCTGACGCTGCTGCCCGATCCCGTGGCAAAGGCCGTGCGGGTGATGGCCGAGCCGGAACCGACCAATCTCGACATCACCAACCTGATGAAGCTCGGCAACAACGGCTGCGGCGAGGGCTGGCGCGAAAACCTGCGCGCCGACCTGACGCGCCACGCGACGCGCTGGCGGCTGATCCTGACCGGCACCTACTCCGCCAATTGCGGCGAGAAGACCTGGCGCATCGGGCTGTTGCCGCACGGCGAGTACATCCGCGGCGTATTCGAACAGCTCTGGACCGAACTCGGCGGCACGCTGAAAGGCAGCGTGCGCGACGGCGGCGTCCCGGATACGGCGCGCGAACTGGCGAACATCGAGTCGCCGACGCTGGCCGAGATGGTGCGCGACATCAACAAGTTCTCCAACAACGTCATGGCGCGGCAACTTTTCCTGACCATGGGCGCGGAGAGCCTGGCCACCAGCGGCAAGCGTCCCGCACGCAACGAAGACGCCGACGCGGCGGTGCGCGCCTGGCTCGACGGCCGCAACCTGCGCTTCCCGGAACTGGTGCTCGACAACGGCTCCGGCCTGTCGCGGCAGGAGCGGATCTCGGCCGGCAACCTCGCCCGCCTGCTGGCCGCCGCATGGAAGAGCGCGGTGATGCCGGAACTGGTTGCCTCGCTGCCGCTTGCCGCCGTCGACGGCACCATGAAGAAGCGGCTCAACGGCAACGGCCTTGCCGGCCAGGCGCACATCAAGACCGGCACGCTGGAAGGCGTCAAGACCATCGCCGGCTACGTACTGGACAGGAACGGTCGCCAGCAGATCGTGGTCTTCCTCATCAACCATCCCAACGCCAGGGACGGACAGGCGGCGCAGGACGCGCTGCTGGCATGGGTACACGAAGGAAACTGGTGAAACGCGCGCTCTGGTTCCTGCTCGCCTTCGCGCTGCTGGTCGCGGGCATCGAGGCGCTCAAGGTGCTGGTCGCCTGGTGGCAGGCGGGCCGGCCGACGCCGGGCGCGGCCGAAATCCTCTCGTTCGCGGTGTTCGGCGTCGTCGCGTTCGCGTGGTGGCGCCACTCGGTATTCACCTGCCGGAACAATGCCTGTCTGCTGCCGGACCGGGACGCGGACAACACGCCGGAACAGCGATAACCTGCCCTCGTGTCCGCCTGCCCACCCACCGACATCGAAGCGGAAATCCGGCGCCAGATCCTGACGCTGATCTACAGGAACTCCCTGACCGCCAATTTGCTGAACGCCTCGGCGAGCGCACTGCTGGTCTTCGCCATCATCCTGGACGGCAGCCAGCCTTGGCAGGTGGCCGCGATCTGGTGGGTCGGTGTCGCGCTGCTCGGCATCGTGTCTTACGGCAATGCGCGCCGGTACCTCGACAAACCGCGCGGCGTCGACGAGACCCCTCGCTGGTGGCGGCGTGTCGCCATCGGCACCGCCGTCATGGCGGGCGGCTGGGCCGGCGCCGTGCTGCTGTTCCTTCCCGATGCAAGCGCCGAAGCCAGGCTGTTCATGCTGACCATCATGGCCGGCTCGGCGGCCAGCGCCATCCCGGTGCTGGCCGGCAGCGCCCCGCTGATCCGCCTCTACGTCGGCGTGATCGCGGTGCCCTTGCTGCCGGTTCTGCTGCAAGGACGCGCCGGCACGGACTACCTGCTGTCCGTCGGCATCCTGCTCTTCACCGCCATCATCCTGCTCGGCGCGCGACGCTTCGGCGACGCGCTCGTCGGCTCCATGCGCCTCGGCATCGAACGCCAGGATCTGCTCGTCTCCATGCAGGCCGCCCGCGCCGAAGCCGAAAAAGCCAGCCGGGCCAAGAGCGAGTTCCTGGCCAACATGAGCCACGAAATCCGCACCCCGGTCGGCGCCATCATCGGCTTCGCCGAACTGGCGCTGGCCAGCCGCGATCCGTCCGCGGTGGGGTCGCATCTGGCGGTCATCCAGCGCTCCGCACAATCGCTGCTACAGGTGCTGAACGGCGTACTCGACCTGTCCAAGATCGAGGCGGGCCACATGGCGGCCGAATGCATTCCGTTCCGCCTGCCCGAGGTGCTCGACACGGTCGAAGCGATTTTCGGCCAGGCCGCCGCGCAAAAGGGGTTGCGCTTCTCCGCACGGCGCTCGGACGACCTGCCGGTGTGCGTCGAGGGCGATCCCTTGCGGCTCAACCAGGTGCTCACCAACCTGCTCGCCAATGCAGTCAAGTTCACGGAGTGCGGCCTGGTGGCACTGAAAGTCGACCGCCTCCGCGCCATGTCCGCCGACGGCCGGGCGGCCATTGCCTTCACGGTTGAAGACACCGGCATCGGCATCG
>JAEHDA010000021.1 GCA_016880655.1 Rhodocyclaceae bacterium | reverse complement strand
GCCGTCGCCCGCGGTTACCTGGGCTACGGCCTGCCGCACGCGGACCTGATCCAGGAAGGCAACATCGGCCTGATGAAGGCGGTCAAACGCTTCGATCCCGAGCGCGGTGTGCGGCTGGTTTCGTTCGCCATGCACTGGATCAAGGCCGAGATCCACGAATACATCCTGAAGAACTGGCGGCTGGTGAAGATTGCCACCACCAAGGCGCAGCGCAAGCTGTTCTTCAACCTGCGCAGCATGAAGCAGAGCTTCGCAACGCTCGGCCCCGACGAGGTCGCCGAGGTAGCCAGGAAACTCGGCGTCAAGCCGGAAGAAGTCATCGAAATGGAAACGCGCATGACCGGCGGCGACGTCGCGCTGGAGCCGACCGTCGATGACGACGAGGATCATTTCGCCCCGATCGCCTATCTGGCGGCGGACGGCAGTGCCGAACCCTCGGTCCAGCTCGAGCGCAAGCAGTACGATCGCCTGCAGGACGAAGGGCTGCGCGACGCGCTGGCCAGGCTCGACGACCGCAGCCGCATGATCATCCAGCGCCGCTGGCTGGTCGAGGATGGCAAGGAAGCGGCCACGCTGCATGAACTGGCTGCCGAGTACGGCGTTTCGGCCGAACGCATCCGCCAGATCGAAGTCAAGGCAATGCAGAAGATGAAGGGCGCGCTGTCGGCAATCGCTTGAGAGCGCTGCGGCGGCGGGATGGAAGCGGGCAGCTTCGGCTGCCCGTGTTGTTTTCAGCCGGCCAGCGCGGCGAGCAGCTTGCCGTGGATGCCGCCGAATCCGCCGTTGCTCATGACCAGAACGTGGTCGCCGTCGCGCGCTTCGGCCGAGATGGCGGACACCAGCGCATCCAGCTTGTCGAACACGCTCGCCTTGGCTCCCATCGGCACCAGCGCCTCGCCTGCATCCCAACCCAGGTCCGCCGCGTAGCAAAACACCCTTTCGGCATCGGCGAGACTGCCCGGCAGCGCGGCCTTCATGGTCCCGAGCTTCATGGTATTCGAGCGCGGCTCCAGCACGGCGAGAATCCTGGCCGCGCCGATCCGGCTGCGCAAGCCTTCGATGGTCGCGGCAATGGCCGTCGGATGATGGGCGAAGTCGTCATAGACGGTCACGCCGCGCACCGTGCCGCGCACTTCCAGCCGCCGCTTGACGCCCCGGAAGGTAGCGATGGCGCGCAAGCCGACCTCGATCGGCACGCCAGCGTGGCGGGCAGCCAGCAACGCGGCCACGGCATTGGCGCGGTTGTGCGCGCCGGGTAGATCCAGCCTCGTTTCCCCGATCGGCGTACCACCGTGGCTGACTTTGAAGGCGCCCGCAGCGTCCGCCTCCCCGGCCTGCCAGCCATCTCCAATATTGAAGCGCTCGACTGGCGTCCAGCAGCCGCGCTTCAGCACCCGCGCCAGCGTATCCTCCGCGCCATTGGCGACGATCAAGCCATTTCGTGGCAAAGTTCGCACAAGATGGTGGAATTGCGTCTCGATGGCAGCAAGATCATGAAAGATATCGGCATGATCGAACTCCAGGTTGTTCAGAATCGTAGTACGCGGCCGGTAATGAACGAACTTGGAGCGTTTGTCGCAGAAAGCAGTGTCGTACTCGTCAGCTTCGATGACGAAGAATGGCGAATCGGCGCAATTGCCAGTTAAGCGCGCGGAAACACCGAAGCCTTGCGGGACGCCGCCAACCAGGAAGGACGGTTTGAGGCCGGCTTCCTCAAGTATCCAGGCCAACAGGGAAGTCGTCGTCGTCTTGCCGTGCGTGCCGGCCACGCCCAATACCCAACGGCCCTGAAGAATGTTCTCCGCCAACCATTGCGGCCCGGAAACGTAGGGCAGATTGCGATCCAGAATCTCTTCCAGCAGCGGATTGCCGCGCGAAATGGCGTTGCCGACCACGAACAGGTCGGGATTCAGCCCGATCTGGCCCGCGTCGTAGCCCTCGGTCAGCGCGATGCCCTGCTCTTCGAGCTGGGTGCTCATCGGCGGATAGACATTCGCGTCGCAGCCGGTTACCTGGTGGCCCGCCGCGCGCGCCAGCAGCGCGATGCCGCCCATGAAGGTGCCGCAGATGCCGAGAATATGAATGTGCATGGTAGGGCCTTAACCAGCGTGCAATAATGGCCCGGCATTCTACTCGCGAGTCTGCCATGCCCCGACGCAAGCCCTCCGCGCCCCCCTCGTCCCACCTGCGTCAATCGATTGCCAGCGCCGCGGCCCGGCTGATGGCCGAAGACGGAATTGGCGACTATGGGCAGGCCAAGCGCAAGGCAGCAAGGAACCTTGGCGCGGCTGAAGGCGATGCCCTGCCCAGCAACGAGGAAGTCCAGGCGGAACTGCGCGCGTATCAGACGCTGTTCCAGGACGATGAACAAACCCAGCGCCTGCGCGAACTCCGGGGAACGGCGCTCGAAGCGATGGATTTCATGGCCGAGTTCCGGCCCTACCTGACCGGCGCGGTGCTGGACGGCACCGCCGGCCGCTACGCCGAGATCGAGATCGAACTTTTCGCCGACAGTGCCAAAGATGTCGAGATATTCCTGCTATCGCACGATATCTCCTACGACCTTGCCGCCAACCGGCAGCAGGGTCCCGACGCCCCCGAAACCCGCCTGCACCTTGATTGGGGCGACGCAGGCATACTGCTGTCCATCTACCCGTTCCAGGCGGAACGTCGGCACAAAGCCGGTCCCCATCCAGCCAGGGCACGAACCGAAGCAGTCGCAGCCTTACTGGCGGGCTAGACAAATTGCGGTGATTTGAGGCAAACTTGCGCCCATGTCCAAGCCAACTGGCAACAAAACAAAAGCGGACAGCAGAACCGGGAACAGCATCGGACGCGCCAGAATTCTCGTTCTGCACGGTCCGAACCTGAATTTGCTCGGTCGCCGCGAGCCGGAAATCTACGGCCGCGCGACGCTGGCCGATATCCACGCCACGATGGAAGCGCGGGCGCGCGCGCATGGGGTCCAGATCGAAAGCTTCCAGAGCAATTCGGAAGGCGAACTGATCGATCGCATCCAGGCGGCAGCTACCGAGGGCATCGAGTTCATCGTGATCAATCCCGGTGCCTACAGCCATACCAGCATCGCGATTCCCGACGCCCTGCGCGGCGTGGCGATTCCGTACATCGAAGTCCATATCTCGAACATCCACGCCCGCGAGGCGTTCCGGCATCACTCGCACTTTTCCGCCAGCGCGGCCGGGGTTATCTGCGGCCTCGGCATCCAGGGCTACGAGCTTGCGCTCGACGCCGCCTTGGCGCGCATCGCCCAAGCCTAATCAGAAACCGGCGGCGGGACTCAACCCGCCCGCGTCATTCAGGAGTCAGCATGGACTTGAGAAAGCTCAAAACCCTCATCGACCTCGTCCAGAATTCGGGCATCTCCGAGCTGGAAATCAGCGAGGGCGAGGAAAAGATTCGTATCGCCAAGCACGCCGCGGCGGCACCCGCCACGACGACCGTGATGATGGGCGCCCCGATGGCCGCTCCCGCCTCCATGGGCGCGGCACCCGCTGCGCCGCTGCTCGAAGCAGCCCCGGCCGAGCCGGAGGGCCATCAGGTCAAGGCGCCGATGGTCGGTACCTTCTATCGCTGCGGCAGCCCGGGCGCGCCAGCCTTTGCCGAAGTCGGCCAGTCGGTCAAGCAGGGCGACACACTGTGCATCATCGAGGCCATGAAACTGATGAACGAGATCGAAGCGGATGCTTCGGGTGTCATCAAGGCAATCCTGGTCGAGAACGGACAACCCGTCGAATACGGACAACCGCTCTTTGTGATCGGCTAAGTTAGGCGAAGATAACCCCATGTTCGAGAAAGTTCTCATCGCCAACCGCGGCGAAATTGCGCTGCGAGTGCTGCGCGCCTGCCGCGAGTTGGGCATACGCACGGTCGCCGTCCATTCGGTCGCCGATACCGAAGCCAAGTACGTAAAGCTGGCCGACGAATCGGTATGCATCGGCCCGGCACCCTCCGGCCAGAGCTACCTGAATATTCCGGCGATCATTTCCGCGGCCGAAGTCACCGATTCCGAGGCCATCCACCCGGGCTACGGCTTCCTTTCCGAGAACGCCGACTTCGCCGAGCGCGTCGAGAAGTCGGGTTTCGTCTTCATCGGCCCGAAGGCCGAGACGATCCGGTTGATGGGTGACAAGGTCTCGGCCAAGGACGCCATGAAAGTTGCAGGCGTGCCCTGCGTACCAGGCTCCGAAGGCGCGCTGCCGGAAGATCCGAAGGAAATCGTCAAGACCGCGCGCGAGATCGGCTACCCGGTGATCATCAAGGCGGCGGGCGGCGGCGGCGGGCGTGGCATGCGCGTGGTGCATACCGAGGCCGCCCTGATCAACGCGGTCAACATGACCCGCTCGGAAGCCCAGGCCGCGTTCGGCAATCCTGTCGTTTACATGGAGAAGTTCCTGGAGAACCCCCGCCACATCGAAATCCAGATCATGGCGGACAACTACAGGAACGCCGTCTGGCTTTCCGAACGCGACTGCTCGATGCAACGCCGCCACCAGAAGGTGATCGAGGAAGCCCCCGCCCCTGAGGTGAATCGGCGCCTGATCAGCCGCATCGGCGACCGCTGCGCCGAGGCCTGTCGCAAGATCGGCTACCGCGGCGCGGGCACCTTCGAGTTCCTCTACGAGGACGGCGAGTTCTACTTCATCGAGATGAATACCCGCGTCCAGGTCGAACACCCGGTCACCGAACTGGTCACCGGCATCGACATCGTCCAGACCCAGATCCGCGTCGCCGCGGGCGAAAAACTCTGGTTCAAGCAGCGCGACATCGAGGTCAAGGGGCACTCGATCGAGTGCCGCATCTGCGCTGAAGATCCGTTCAAGTTCACGCCATCGCCCGGCAAAATCACGAATTGGCATCCGCCGGGCGGCCCAGGCATTCGTGTGGACTCGCATGTCTATTCCGGCTACACGGTGCCGTCGCACTACGATTCGATGATCGGCAAGCTGATTTCCTACGGCGACACGCGCGAGCAGGCGATCCGCCGCATGCGCATCGCCCTGTCGGAAATGATGGTCGATGGCATCAAGACCAACATCCCGCTCCACCAGGAGCTGATGCTCGACGAACGCTTCATCAAGGGCGGCACCAGCATTCACTATCTGGAAGAGAAGCTGGCCGCGCGGGAAGAAGTGAAGAGCTAGCCTGAATGTGGATCAGCGCTGCGATCACGACTGACGCCGGTCACGCCGAAGCGCTGTCCGACGCCCTGTTCGAGGCCGGCGCAATCTCGGTCAGTGTCGAGGACGCCGAAGCCGGCACCGAGTTCGAGACGCCGCAGTTCGGCGAACCCGGCAGTCCCGAGACTCCGCTGTGGCGCACCAGCCGGGTCGTCGCCTTGTTCGAGCCGGACGGGGATGTGCATGCACGCATTGCCGCGGCCCGGGGAAAAGTCAGCCTTGGTGATACGCCGACGGAAATCACTGAAGTC
>JAEHDA010000163.1 GCA_016880655.1 Rhodocyclaceae bacterium | reverse complement strand
TGTGCCCATGAACGGCAGGCAGGTGACGGTGCAAGCCGTCATGCCCATCGACACGCCGAGCAGCCAGATGCTCGCCAGCGTCACCTGGCCGGCGGCGAGTTCCTCAGGCATCGGCAGCGGGAGTAGCGGCGGAAGCGGGCTTGACGAACTTGATGGGCTTGACCGTGCCGTCGGGCAACTCGCGCTTGACCTTGGCCTTGTAGTACTCGCGGCTCGACGAGAACAATGCCAGCGGCCCCCACTTGAGCTTGATCACGCCGTCCTGCGGGCAGTACTCGGCGCAGCGCCCGCACAGCGTGCAATCCTCATGGTAGGCCTTGCGGCCATGCTCCTTCGAAATCTCGGGGATGTCCATCGGACAGGATTCGGTGCAGATCGAACACTTGTCGCAGGCTTCGTGCTTCGCCTTGACCAGCCGCATCGGCGACAGCCGCTGGAACGCCGCGTTGAACGCAAGCAGGGGACAGATGCGGCAGAACGGTTGCCGAATGGCCATGGCACCGACCAGCATGAATCCGATCAGCATGTCGGCGACGGCACCAAGCCCGAAGCCGATGTTGTCGTCGACGCGCAGCGCAAGCTGTTCGGTGTTGCCGGTCAGCAAGGTGGTGGCGATGCGCGAGGGACAGATGTCGCAATAGGGATTGCCCAGCGAGTGCGGCGTTATGCCGAGGCCGGTCAGCAGCGGCAACAGGAACACCAAGCCGAGCAGCAGCAGCCACTTCACCGGCCGCACGCGGGTCGGCGCGCCGAGATCGCCCGGTTCGAAGCGCCTCAGGCCGACGTTGAAGCGCCGGCCGACCTTGCCGATCCATTCCTGTAGCGTGCCGAGCGGGCAGACCCAGCCGCAGAATGCCTTGCCCACGACGAAGAAGAAGGCGAAGAATGTCAGCATCGTCATCAGCAATGGCACGAAGACGCCGAAGGTGACCTGCTGCGCGCGCACGATGCCCTCGCCGATCCGGTGGTGGATCTGGTGCTGGGTCGGAATCAAGATGCAGTACGCGGCATTCTGCTGGTCGTAAGCGCACGAGAGCGCCGGCAGTGCGCCGGTGATCTTCTCGGCGGCGTAGTGGCCGACGACGACGCTGCCATAGACGGTGAGCAGCAGCATCGCCAGTTGCACTACGAAACGCACGCGCGCCAGGGTCGGGAATATGGCCTTAAGCATTCTTCTTCTCCGAAAAGTCAGCCGTGGCGGTACGCCGGCGCAGCAGCGGCAACGCGGCCATCATGCCGATCGCGCCGAAAGCGACGCCCCAAGCCAGGCTGCGCTCGCGATCCGGGTCGGGCGAGTACGCGTAGTTGAAGGCGGTCAGGTAATGCTTGCCGTCGGCATCGCGCTCGGTGGCCAGGACGAATTTGGCGCGGCGCGGGCCGTGGCCAGCCTGCGCCTCTTTCGGCGGCGGCATGTCGCGCGGGAACAGCACCGTCGCTACGCCGGCCGCATCGGTGACGAAGCGGGAGCGGCTGCCGAACTCGGTTTCCAGGGTCACGGGCTGGCCGGCCAGAGGCTGTCCCCGCCAGCGCACCTGGAAGCGCCACTTTTCGCTCTCGCGGTAGCTGCCGTGCTCGCGCGGCAGAGGATCGGGAAGGATTTCGAGTTCGTGGCGAGACTGGCTCAGCAATCCAGTCGGAGCTTGGCCGGGATTGCTGAAGTACCAGGCGGTCGAGGCGACGCGCACCTCGGCTGCGCTGTCCTGGCGCGCAATGACCCAATGGTAATTTCCGATCTTCGGCGCCGCCGATTCGATCTTTGCGCCTTCGACGCCGACCGAATAGACGACACGGCGGCGCTCGACCGGACCTTCCGCTGCGAACACGGTGACTTCGGACGCCACGATGCCGACCGGCCGCAGCGTGGCGGCGTTGCGCTCGCCGCCACGCGACATCGCAGGTGCGAGAAGAGGCATGCGCGTCCACTCGCTCGCGGCAGGCCGCTGGGGAGCCGGTATCGCGGCAGACGAGGGTCGGGCGGCGTGCTGTGAGTGATCCTGCTGGGCGGCCGCTGGCGAGGCCAGTAGCACCGCCAGAGATATGGCCTTCAGGTCGCGCATGTTCGCTCCTAGCGGAAGTCGTAGCGGTAGGTGAGCATGATGGTGCGCGGGGCGGCCGCCGTGTAGGTAACCCTGCCGCTGGTGTCCTTCTTGACCTCGAACGCATATAGCTTGTCGAACAGGTTGTCGACGTTGAGCGTCAGCGAATGCACCTGCCACTGGTAGCCGACCGACAGGTTCGTCACCCATTCCCAACCCTGGTACTTCTCGGTATTGGCGTTATCGAGCCAGTAGTCGCCCCAGGTATTGGACGACAGGCGGGCGCGCCATGCGCCGGACTTCCACCCCAGCGACAGTCCGTACTGCTCGCGCGGCACGAACGGGAGTGTCTTGCCCGCGCGATCGAGATTGGCCCCACCCACCAGCTCGGTGAAGTCCTTGTAGCGGTAGTCCGCCCAGCCGTAGTAGCCGCCGAGCTCGAAACCAGCACCCAGACTTACCGCGCCAGATAGTTCGAAGCCCTTCTTCTCGGTACGGCCGGCGTTCAGGTAGCTGGTGACGCCGCCATTGCTCTGCTGGACGATCTCGTCGCGTACCTTGGTGAGATAGACGCTGGTGTCGAACGTCCAGTCGCGGCCGCGGCCCTTGAGGCCGACTTCCTGGTTGCGGGCGATCGGCGCCT
>JAEHDA010000162.1 GCA_016880655.1 Rhodocyclaceae bacterium | reverse complement strand
GGCGGTGGTGCACGCCGCCATCGAACAGATGCCGCCGGCCATGCAGGCGCAGCCGGACTGGATCTACTGGCTCGGCCGCGCCCATGAAGCACTCGGCCGGCAGGAGGAGGCGCGGGCGCTCTATGCGCGCATCGCCGGACAGCCGAATTTCTACGGCAACCTGGCCGACGACGAACTCGGCCGTCCCATCATGCCGCCGCCTTTGCCGCAGAAGCCCGCCAGCGAGGAAGTGAAGGCGGTGGCCGCCCTGCCGGGCATCCGCCGCGCCATGGCGCTGTTCCGCACCGACATGCGCATCGAGGGCATCCGCGAATGGAACTGGACGGTGCGCGGCATGGACGACGCGAAACTGCTGGCGGCGGCGGAATTCGCCCATCGGAACGAGATCTTCGACCGCGCCATCAACACCGCCGACCGCACCCTGGCGCAGCACGACTACTCGATGCGCTACCTGTCTCCGTTCCGCGAGCACGTCGAACCGAAGGCCAAGGCGCTGCAGCTCGACCAGGGCTGGGTCTACGGCCTGATGCGGCAGGAGAGCCGCTTCATCACCAACGCCAAGTCCGTCGTCGGCGCGAAAGGGCTGATGCAGCTCATGCCGAAGACGGCCAGCTGGGTGGCGAAGAAGATCGGCCTGAAGGATTTCCATCCCGGCAGGACCAACGATACCGACACGAACGTCACGCTCGGCACCAACTACCTGAAGATGGTGCTCGACGAACTGGACAGCCATCCGGTGCTGGCTTCCGCCGCCTACAACGCCGGGCCGGGCCGGGCGCGCAGGTGGCGCGACGTGAAGCCGATCGAGGGCGCCATCTACGCCGAGACGATTCCCTTCAACGAGACGCGCGACTACGTCAAGAAGGTGATGAGCAACGCGGTGTACTACTCGGCCCTGTTCGACGGCCAGCCGCAGTCGCTGAAGACGCGGCTCGGCACCATCGCGCCGAAGAACGGCGGCAACGACGCGCCGAAGATCGAAGACCTACCTTGACTGCTTGATCGCCAGCACCGCCTGGTTGCGCAGCGCCCGCAGCATGGAGAGGACGTTTTCCGGGATGACCAGCTCGCCGGCGCGTTGCTTGTCGGCATAGATCAGCCCGACCGGGGCGTTCTTGATCACCAGCGGGAAGAGGATGAAGGTTTCCGCCGCCACGGTCTTGCCGAACCACTCCGGGATGTGGCCGCTGATCTTCGGATCGCGGATGTCGGAGATGAGGATGTCGGCGCCGCGCGTCAGCGCCACGTCGAAGATGTCCTTCTTGCCGCCGAGGGGAAACCTGAAGCGGCGGATCACCTCGTCGATGTCCGGGCCGAAGCCGAACTTGGCCGTCATGCTGTTGTTGCGGGCATCCTTGATGCACAGCAGGACGTGCTGGAAGCCGATGCCGCGGTACATGGTCTCGATGATGATGCGCAGGATGTCGCCCAGCGCATAGTCCCCCACCAGGGAGCCGGTGATGTCCTGGATACCGGCATTGAGGATGGCCTGGGCTTCCTCCAGGCTGGGGCCGGCCGCTTCGGCTCCTCCGGCGGGGGCCGGCTTCGCTTCGGCCGCTTCCGGCGCGACGATCGCCGTCCGCGTCAGGTTGCCCGGTATGCTGGCGCCGGCCGCCTCCTCGCCGGTGGGCGGCGAGGCGTTCTCCTTGTTCCCGCTCCAGGCGCTGATCTGCCGGCCCAGCGCGCTCTGCTGCAGGTTGAGGCGGATCGCCGCCGTGTAGCTGACGACTTCCTCGAGCGAGCGCTTGACGCTCTGTTCGAGCTGCTCGTGGTCGAGCGGGATGCTGTCGCCGAAGCGCCGGCTGATCTTCAGCAGTTCCTCCTTCTGCTTTTCCGCCGGCACCTGCTCGAACACCGTGCACAACTGGTCGGAGAGGCCGGCCAGCTGGCGCAGGCGCTCGTTGGGATTGGGGGACTTCTTCACGGCCCCGTCGGGCAGCCGGCGCATGCTGCCGACCATGCTGTCCGGGAAGCCCCAGCTGCGCGCCACGCCGATGCCCAGATCCTCGTAGGAGATGCCGATCACCCTGGCCGAGGCGGCGGCTTCGCTGCCGCCCTGCTGGGCGAGATGCTTGCGGACCTCGGCGGTCTCGTCCGGGAAGTAGTAATAGGCCAGCATGCGGCCGAGGTTGTGGAACATCGAGCAGATGAAGGCTTCCTCGAAGTCCTTCACCATGCCCTTCTTCGCCATGT
>JAEHDA010000161.1 GCA_016880655.1 Rhodocyclaceae bacterium | reverse complement strand
CGACCGCGACGGTGAGCAGGAGGCCGACCAGGTGCAGCAGCGTCATGCGCTCGCCGAAGAGCGCCAGCGCCGCCATGACCAGCAACACCGCCAACACCAGCGGCGCCAGCACGCGCGCAACGCGCCGCAGCGACCGCAGGCTGGCGGCAAGCAGCAGGACGATGGCGACGAAGCCGGCCAGCGACAGCCAGATCACTTCGCCGAGGTAGTCGGCATACAGGCGCACGGACTCCGCGCCGAGGTCGAGGAACAGCGCACCGGGTTCGGCGGCGAGCGCGGCGCGACTCGCCGCGGCGTCGAGGTTGCCCGCGGCGTCGCCGCGCACCGGCATCAGCACCAGCCACCCGGAACCGCGCGGCTGCAACATGGCGTCCGCGGCCAGCCCGAGCGTGCTGCCCTTGAGCGATTCGGCGGAAAGCGGGGGCTGACTTTTCGCGGCCGCGACGTCGTCGAGGAAGCCTTGCAGCTTTTCGGCGCGCAGGGGCAGGCCGGCCAGCGCGGCGTGCAGGGCGGGGGCCAGCTCGGCGCGCTCGGGCAGCGCGGCGCGGCGCAGCTGCTGGGTTGCCTCGCTGGGCAGGAAGCGCGTCGGCGTGTCGAAGCCGCCGATGGCGCCGGTATCGACCAGCGCCTGCAACCGGCCGGCGGTACGCTCGGCCGCGACCAGGGCCGCTTCGCGATTGTCGGCGGCGAGCACGGCCAGATAGCCCTGCTCGGTGTTGCCGAGGCCGGCGCGCAGCGAGGCGTCGAGCGCCAGCAGTTCCGGCGACATGGGGGAGAGATCGGACAGGCGCTCGTTCCAGAGCTGGTCGCGCTTGACGACGAGGACGGCCAGCGCCGCCACCGCCAGGGCCAGGGCCAGCCAGCGCAGCCGGCCGAGGCCGCTTGCGATGGGCGCCACCGCCTGGCCGAGCGCGGCCGTGTCGCGGATCGCGAAGCGCGCCGGCCGCAGTTGCGGCAGCACGAAGCGCGTCACCGCGGCAGCGACGACCAGGCCGCTCATCGAGAACAGGCCGAGCTGGGCGAGGCCGGGAAAGCCGGAAAACAGCAGCGAGGCGAAGCCGCACAGCGAAGTCAGCACGCCGAGCCGGATGGTCGGCCAGAAGCGCGCCCGCCAGTCCTCGTCGCTGCCCTGCCGCGACTGGACGAAATAGTAGATGCTGTAGTCGACGGCCTCGCCGATCAGCGTGGTGCCGAAGCCGACGGTGATGCCATGCACGCTGCCGAAGCCGAGCATGACCGCGGCGACGCCGGCCAGCGCGCCCGAGAGCACCGGCAGCAGGCCGAGCGCAAGCGCGGTGACCGAACGGTAGGCGAGCAGCAGGACGACGACGATGCCGACCGCGCTGACGATGGCGAGGCGCTCGACTTCGCTCTTGATGGTGGCGCGCGCCGTGAGCGAGAACACCGGCGCGCCGGAAACCAGCAGGCCCAGCCCGGGGCTCATGGCCGCCAGCTCGGCGAATTCGCTGCGCAACCGCGCGACCGCCACGCCCTGGCCGTCGGTGTCGGGCCCGACGGCGACGGTCTGCGCCATCAGCAGCGCGCGCCTGCCGTCGCGCGATACCCAGACGCCGTGATCGCTGGCGGGCTTGTCGCGGCCTTCGAAGGTGCCGAGCAGTACCAGCAGCTCGCCGGTCGGATCGCGCGGCAGCAGGCCCTTCACCATCAACCCGGCCGGCGAGGCGAGCAGGTCGATGCTGTCGCCGATCGCCGCGCGCAGGGCGGCCTCGGAGAAGTGCCCGGCGGTGACGGCCGGACTCAGGAGATAGCGGTTGGCGAAGAGGATCTCGCGATCGCGGTCGAAGGCGGCGGCATCGCCGTTCTGCACGCCGGTGAACTCGCCGCTCGCGGCCAGCCGCCTGGCCAGGGCCTTCGACAGCCGCGCCCGTTCGGCCGGATCACCGCCCTCGATGCCGATCATCAGCAACCGCGACAGGCTGCCTTCGCGGAGTTGCTCGACCAGCAGCTGCTGGCTGGCGGTGGGCCGCTGCGGCAGGAAGGCCGACATGTCGGTAGTGAAGTGGCCGCGCCAGACGACGAGCACGCAGACTGCCAGGCCGAGCAGCCAGACGAAGACGGCGGTGCGGCCGGCACGGGTCATTTGCGGTCCAGCGGCTCGATGGTCATGACGGCGCTGTCGCCGTCGGCCTGCAGGTACCTGATCCACTCGACGCGATTCCTGGTGCCGCCGAAGGTGATGCGGACCACGAAGGCGGCGATGCGCTGGTCGTCGGGCAGCAGGTCGAGCGTCCACCGCTCTTCGGTGCCGGCGAGGCGCAGCTTGTAGTTCTTTTCCAGCGCCGCCTTGTCGCCGGACAGCGTGCCGCGCAGGCTGTCGACGAAGGCAAGTGCCTCGGGCTGTTCGGACAGGCGGATGCTGAACACCTGCTTGCCGCGCTCCAGGCGCAGCTGGTCGCCGTCCAGCACCATGAGTTCCTGCCGCGGGCTGACCGCGCGCTTTTCCAGGCGGCCGGGCGGCACGTAGTTCAGTTCACCGCTGGACACGACGGGCTTGTCGAGCAGGGCGATGGTCTTGGTTTCGACGTAGCGGGCGCGGCCGCCCTGGTGCTTCGCCAGGCCGCGCATCAGCGTGTCCACGTCCCAGCCGGCGGCCAGCGCCGGCAGAGCGCAAGAAAAAGTCAGCCATGGCAACACGCCGAGTACACGGCTCAGTTTCATTTTTCGGCGCTCCGCCAGAAGTCGAAGAAGTTGAACCAGTTGTACGGCGCCGCACGACAGAAATGCTCCAGGCGTTCGACATAGCGCCGCTGCGCGCCGACGATCGCCGCCTCGCGCTGGCCGCGTTCCACGGTGCTGAAATCCGCCAGCGGCTCGAAGTGGATGCGGTAACGGTTGCCGCCGAGGTAGAGCCCGGTCATGAACAGCACCGGCCGCTGCAACATGGCGGCGACGCGGAACGGGCCGAGGGGGAACGGCGCCGGCGCGCCGAGGAAGTTCAGCACGCTCGCCGGATCGCCGCCCGCATTCTTGTCCAGCGCGCGATCGGCCAGCATGCCGACCAGGTGTCCGGCTGCCAGCTTCTCCCGCGCCAGCAGCATCGAGTCGACCCGGCCGAGCGCAATGATGTCCTGCGTGGCGGCCGGATTGATGGCGGCCAAGGTGGCATTCACCTTGCGCGCGTTCTCCTCGTACATCAGCATGGTGACGACCTGGCCGGAATGCTTGCGGCCGAGGGTGCGCATCACTTCGAAGCTGCCGAGATGGGCGCCCATCAGCAGCACGCCCTGGCCGCCGGCCACCGCAGCGTCGACGAACTCGCGGCCGACGATCTCGATGTCGAACAGGTCGAAGCGCTCGTTGAGGAGATAGACGCGGTCGTGGATGGTGCTGGCGAAGGAAAGCACGTGCCGGAAGCCGTCGGCAACCCTCGGCGCCCGGCCCAGGGCTCGCGCCAGGTAGGCGCGGCTGGCGCGGCGCGCACTCGGCGCGAAGACGAGGAAGTAGACGGCGATGCCGTAGAGGACGATGCGGCCGACCTTGCGGCCCAGTCGCAACGAAATCCACACCATCAGGCGCAGGATGGCGAGGTTGCTGCGCTCGGGGCGCTGCGCCCATGCGGTCTGCGGGCTGTCCGCCATGGTCACGGCTTGCCGGCCAGCGTCAGCGTGCCGGTGGCGACGGCCCGGCCCTCGCTGGCGATGTCGAAACGCACTGACCGGCCGGTGCCCGCCGCCCAGGAGAATTCCAGTATCGCGCCCGGTCCGACCGGGCTGAGGAACTTGGCGCTGCCGACGCCGGCCACCGGCTCGCCCAGCGCAGCCGCCACCGCCTGGGCGACGCGATCGAGCAGCACGACGCCGGGCACGATGGGCCGTCCGGGGAAGTGGCCGGCAAACGCGGCATGGTCCACCGGGACGGTCCAGCGCGTCGCGCTCATGGCAAGCTCTGGACCCGGCCATCCAGCAGCGCCTGCAACTCGTTGCGCGGCAGTTTGCCGGTGGCGTTGCGCGGCAGGCGCTCCAGGAATACCAACGGGCGGGGCAGGAAGATGGGGTCGATCCGCGCCCGCAGCGCTTCGCGCAGTTGGGCCGGCGACAAGGTCGGCGCGACGACGAAGGCGCAGAGCCGGGTGATGCCGTCCACTGCCGTCTCGTCGGGCATGAAGAAGCTGCCGTCCCGGACGCCGGCGATGGCAGCCAACTGGTGGTTCAGGTAGGCGATCGAGGTGCGCTTGCCGGCAACGTTCACCATGTCGGCATTGCGCCCGTGCAACGAAAACGTGCCGTCGTCGTGGATGTCGATCAGGTCGCCCAGCGCCTGCCGGTTGCCGCCGTTGCCGCCCAGGGCAAAGGTGACGTCGTCCTCCTGTTCCAGGCGTACGCCGGGTAGGGCGAGCCAGCGCGGTCCGTCCATGGTCCGCCGGCTGGCCAGCTGGCCGGTCTCGGTGCAGCCGTAGATCTCGTACAGCGGCGCACCCAGCCTGGCTTCGGCCTCGCGCGCCAGCGCCTCCGAGAGCGGCGCGGTGGCCGAGAGCAGCTTGTCCACCGCCGGGACGGCCACGCCGGAATCCAGCAGGGTGCGCAGGTGAAACGGCGTCGTGACCAGCAGCCGCGGCCGGGGTACCGCCGCCAGCGCAGCCGCGATGTCGGCCGCGTAGAAGGGCCAGCCGCTCCAGATGG
>JAEHDA010000160.1 GCA_016880655.1 Rhodocyclaceae bacterium | reverse complement strand
CGGGCGTGCTCGCTCAGCGCCTCGCCGTTGTCGCTGGCCAGCGCCAGCACGTACTTCTCCGAGGAGCCGCCGAAACCGACCGTGATGCGGGCGCCCGGAATGACCGCCAACGCCTGGCGCAACTGGCCCTCCACTTCCTGTTTCTTGATGCCGCCACGTTCGCCGCGCGGCGTCATGTTGATGGTCAGGGTCGCCTTGCGCACTTCGGCACCGCCTTGCGGGGCGAATGGATCGCTGCCCGACAGGCCGCCGCCGACGGCGGTATAGATCAGCTTGACGTGCGGATTCTTCTCGGCGATCGCGCGTGCCTGTTCGGCGACGGCGAGAGTTTCCTTGAAGGTGCTGCCCGGCGGCAAGGCGATGTAGGCCTGGGTCTGCGAGAGGTCGTCCGGCGGCACGAAGCCGGTCGGCAGCAGTGGCACCAGGGCGAAGGAGCCGAAGAAGAACCCCAGGGCCCCGAGGGTCGTCGCCAGACGATGGTGGAGGCACCATTCAGCCCAGCCGAGATAGCGTTGCAGCCAGCCGGGTTGCCCCTTGTCGCCGGTGGGCGGCTTCAGCACGTAGGCCGCCATCATGGGCGTCAAGAGGCGGGCCACCACCAACGAGAAGAACACCGCGATGGCCGCGCTCCAGCCGAACTGGACGAAGAACTTGCCGACGATGCCGCCCATGAAGGCGGTGGGCAGGAAGACGGCGATCAGCGTGAACGAGGTGGCGATCACCGCCAGGCCGATTTCGTCGGCGGCCTCCATGGCGGCCTGGTAGGGCGTCTTGCCCATGCGCAGGTGGCGCATGATGTTCTCGATCTCGACGATGGCGTCGTCCACCAGCACACCAATGATCAGCGACAGGCTGAGCAGGGTGACGACGTTGATCGAGAAATCGAGCAGGTACATGAACGCGAAAGTCGGGATGATCGACAGCGGCAGCGCGGTGGCCGAAACGACCGTGGCGCGCCAGTCGCGCAGGAACAGCCAGACGACCAGCACGGCCAGGATGGCGCCCTCGATCAGCAGGGACATCGAGCCGTGGTAGTTTTCGATGACCGGATCGACGAAGTTGAATGCCTCGGTGATGACGATGTCCGGATGCTCCGCCTTGAGCGACGCCAGCGCCGCGACCACGCCGGTCGCCACCTCGACCTCGCTGGCGCCGCGGCTGCGCGAAATCTCGAAGCCGACCACGGGCTTGCCGTTGAGCAGCGCCGCCGAGCGCTTCTCCGCGACGGTGTCGGCGACGGTCGCGACTTGCTCGAGGCGGATGTGGCGCCCATCGGAAAGCGTGACGTCGACCAGCGCCAATTCGGCGGCCGACTTGACGGTGGCGATGGTGCGCACCGACTGCTCGGCGCCGCCGATGTCGGCGCGGCCGCCGGACGCTTCCTGCTGGATCGCGCGCAGGCGGCGGGAAACGTCGGCGGCCGTGGCGTCAAGGGCCAGCAGGCGCACGGGGTCCAGCTCGACCTGCACCTCGCGCGTGACCCCGCCGACGCGCGCCACGGCGCCTACACCGCGCACGCTGAGCAGGCGCTTGGCGACCGTGTTGTCGACGAACCACGAGAGCGCCTCGTCGTCCATCCGGCCGGACGCCACGGTGTAGGTGAGGACCGGCATGCCGGCGAGATTGACCCGCGAGATCACTGGATCGCGCAGGTCGCCGGGCAGGTCGGAACGGATGCGGGAAACGGCGTCGCGGACGTCGTCGACGGCCTCCTGGGTAGGCTTCTCCAGGCGGAATTCCGTGGTGACGATCGCCACCCCGTCCTGCGAATGCGAGTAGATGTGCTTGACGCCCTGAACCGTGGCGATCGAGTTCTCGATCTTGCGCGCCACCTCGGTTTCCATCTGCGATGGCGCCGCGCCCGGCAGGCTTGCCGTGACCACGACCATCGGCAGGTCGATGTCCATGAACTGCTGGATGCGCATGGCCTTGAAGGCCAGCACGCCGAGCACCGTCAGCATGGCGAACAGCAGGATGGCCGGGATGGGGTTCCTGATCGACCAGGCGGAAACGTTGATCTGTGCCACGGACTACCGGCCGCTATTGGGCGTTGCCGGCGGCAACCACGCGCACGGTGTCGCCGTCCGCGAGGAAGCCGGCACCGCTCGCGACCACCTGCGTATCGGCAGCGAGGCCGCCGGTGATCTCGATGCGCTCGCCGACGCGGCGCCCGACTGCGACCTTGGTCAGTGCGACCTTGTCGCCGCCTGCCGCCACGACGAATACGTAGGAAAAGCCGTCGCGCGTCACCACCGCCGATTGCGGCAAAGTCAGTGCCGGCGACACGCCAAGCTCGATTTCGCCGCGGGCGAACATGCCGGCCCGCAGGCCGGCTGCCGCAGCGGATTCGGGCAGGTCGACATAGATCAAGGCATTGCGGGATGCCGCATCCACCGTCGGCCCGAGCATGCGGACCTGGCCTTTTACGGCACCGCCGGCAGGGCCGGCGATGGTGGCCGGCAGGCCGGGCTTGAGCTGCGCGAGTTCGGTGGCGGTGACTTCGGCGCGCCATTCCAGTCGGCCGCCGCGGATCAGGCGGAAGAGTTCCTGCCCCGGCTGGGTGAGCGAGCCGACCGTGGCGGTACGCGAAGAAACGATGCCCGCGTCGGGTGCGCGCACCTGCGTTTGCGCCAGGCGCAGTTCGTCGTTCTGCTTGCGGGCGCGCGCCGCTTCGAGCCTGGCTGCTGCCGCCAGCTCGGCGGTGATCGACTGCTGGGCCTGCTGCGGGCTGTAAAAGCCGGAGGCGCGCAACTGACGCGCGCGCTCGGCGTTGAATTTCGCCTCGGCGGCATTGGCCTCGGTTTCGGCCACGGCGGCCGACGATTGGGCGAGATCGGCGGCGACGTTGTCGTCGGCAATGCGCGCCAGCACCTGGCCCTGGGCCACCCGGTCGCCGACATTGACCAGGACGGCGGAGAGACGATAGTTGCTGATTTCGGCGCCGATCACCGCTTCCTGCCAAGCCGCGACGTTGCCGTTGGCGGCGAGCGTGCGCGGCCAGTCGGCGGCCTTGGGCTTGATGAGGCTCACCGTCAGAGCGGGGCGTGGCGAGTCGGTGGCCGCTGGCTCGGCGGATGGCGAGCCGCCGTCGCGCGTGGCAATCCAGACGATCGCTCCCGCCAGCAGGAGCAGTGCGCCGACGCGAACCAGCAGACGACGGGACGGGAACGACGGCATGGGGCTAAGCGATTTCGTCGTGGTAGGCGAGATGGCCTTCGATCAGCGTGCAGCGCACCCGGCCCTTGAAGGTCTTGCCGAGGAAGGGCGTGTTCTTGCCCTGGCTTTTCAGGATTTCGCGGCTGATGCGACAGGCGGCCTCCGGATCGAACACGCAGATGTCGGCGGTACTGCCCGGCGCCAGTGTGCCGGCCCGGATGCCCATGACGCGCGCCGGATCGGAAGTGACGCGCGCCAGCGCCTTGACCACCGGCAGCTTCATTTCCGTCGCCCACTTCAGCGTCAGCGGCAGCAGCAGTTCGAGGCCGGTGGCGCCTGCCTCAGCCTCGGCAAAGGGTGCCTGCTTGGCGTCGTCATCCACGGGCGTGTGGTCAGAACAAAGCGCGTCGATGCTGCCGTCGGCCAGGCCGGCGCGCAGGGCGTCGCGGTCGATGGCCGAACGAAGCGGCGGATCGAGCCGGCAATGCGGATCGAACCAGCCGATGTCGTTTTCCGACAAGTGCAGGTGATGGGCGGCGACGTCGCAACTGACGGCGATGCCGGCAGCCCGTGCGGCGCGGATCATGTCCAGTCCCGCTGCCGACGAGATGCGGGTCAGGTGCAGGCGCACGCCGGTTTCGCGGGCCAGGTGCAGCAGGGTGGCGAGCGCGATGGTTTCGGCGACGACCGGAATGCCGGTCAGGCCGAGCTTGGCCGCCACCGCACCATCGTGGGCGACGCCGCCCTTCGCAAGATGGGGGTCCTGCGCTTGCAGCCACACCGAGAAGCCGAAGGTGGCGGCGTACTGCATGGCCCGCAGCATCACCTGGGTGTCGAGCACGGCGGTGTTGGCCTGGCCGAAGGCGACGCAGCCGGCCTCGGCGAGTTGGGCCATCTCGGTCAGGCGCTGGCCGGCGAGGCCGACGGTGAGCGCGCCGACCGGATAGACGTGCGCGAACTCGGGCAGGCGGGCGCGGTGGGTGAGCATTTCGACCAGGCCGGGTTCGTCGAGCGGCGGGTCGGTGTCGGGCGGACAGGCCAGGCTGGTGACGCCGCCGGCGGCCGCGGCGGCCATTTCCGATTCGAGCGTTGCCCGGTATTCGAAGCCGGGCTCGCGCAGGCGGGCGGACAAATCCACGAGGCCCGGGCAGACGATGCAGCCGGT
>JAEHDA010000159.1 GCA_016880655.1 Rhodocyclaceae bacterium | reverse complement strand
GCGCCGCGATCGGCGGCATTGACCAGCAGCACCGCACAACTGAGGTTGCCGATCACCTGGTCGGCAACGCGCGACAGCTTGCGGCGCCGGTTGCCAACGACGACCAGGTCGGCGTCGAGGCGGTGTGCGATGTCGACGATCTCCGCGCAGGGCGTGCCGTCGACCACCAGCGTGTCGCAGTCGATGCCTTCCAGCCTCATCAATGACGCCTTGTGGGCGACGTCCTCTTCGGCCGCCGCGCGCGTGCGGCCCGCACCGGCGACGGCGACGACGGTAATCGGCGTGGCGGTGGCCTTGGCGATCTGCGCAGCGAGGTCGGCGACCGTGTCGCTGAAGTCGGTGCCGTCGCTGGCGAGGACGATGCGCTTCTGCCACATCGTGGCCTGCCAGCCCGCGATGAGCACGTGGCTGTCGGCCTGCGCCACCAGTTGTCCGGCGATGTCGCCGACCAGTCTTTCCTTGAGGTCGCCGCGCGGGGGGCGACGGCCGATGACCAGCAGGTTGGTGTCGGCGGCCCTGGCGGCCGCCACCACTTCCTGAACCGGCGACTTGCCGGTGCGGATGATTTCCTCGGTGACCACGCCGGCGACCCGGGCGTCATGGGCGACGGCGGCGAGTCGCGCCTGGCCGGGTTCCTCGTCGTCCGCCGAGGCGATGACCGTCACCACGTCGAGCGTGACGGCGAAACGCGCCGCCAGCGCCACGGCGATGTCGGTCGGTACGCGCGCGAACTCGCTGCCGTCGGTGGCCAGCATCAGGCGCTGGCGGCGATAGCCGTCCGGCAGGATGCCCTTTACGCATTCACGGAAGATGCGGGCTTTGCAGCTGCGACAGATGTTCGGGTCGAGCGTCCAGTAGAGCGCGCCGGTGACGTTGGTCATCACCGGGAAGAAGGCGCCTTCGCCGATCTCGTGGTCGTAGCCGCCCTGCCTGAGGAAATCGAAGCTGGCCTTGTTGAGGCGGTAGAAGTAGAGGCCGCCGCCCATGCGCCGGCGGCGGCGTGCTTCCTGCGCCAGCACTTCCGCGCCGGCGATGTCGATGTTGGTCAGGCTGGCGGCCGCGATCAGCACCGACTTCTGCTGCGGGTTGTCCTCGTCGATCTGCTGCAAGGCCGCCTGCACGTAGCTGGCGGCGCCGAAATAGACCGGGCCGTTGATGCGCACGATGCGCAGCTGCGGGCACTCCTGCCGGCCCTTGGCGCGCACGAAGTGATAGGCGCCTTCCTCGGGCGCGGGTACCACCGGCACGATTTCCGGCTTGGAACTCTTGTAGAGGAACAGCACCAGCGACAGGAACACGCCGAGGAAGATGCCCATCTCGAGGTTGAACAACGTGCCGATCAGCGTCACGGCGAGGATCAGCGTCTCGGTCCGGCTGGTGCGGGCGATGTGCTCGATGTGGTGGAAGTCGATCAGGCCCCAGGCGACCAGGAACAGGATGCCGGCCATCGCCGCGTTGGGCAGGTAGGCGGCGAGCGGCGCCACCACCAGCAGCACCACGACCAGGAACACCGAGGCGAAGATCGAGGCCAGCGGCGTGCGCGCGCCGGCTTCGTAGTTCACGCCGCTGCGGTTGAACGAGCCCGACGACGCGTAGGCCGAGAAGAACGAGCCGACGATGTTGGACAAGCCCTGGCCGACGAATTCCTGGTTGCCGTCGATGCGCTGCTCCGAACGCACGGCGATGGCGCGCGAAATCGACACCGCTTCGGTCAGCGCCAGCATGGTGATGACCAGCGCCGGGCCGATGGTGTGGCGCAGCGTGTCGAGGGAGAAGTCCGGCGTGGACAGCGGCGGCAGTCCGGCCGGCAGTGCGCCGACGGTTTTGATGCCGGTTG
>JAEHDA010000158.1 GCA_016880655.1 Rhodocyclaceae bacterium | reverse complement strand
TCAAGCCCGGTGGGCGTGTGCTGGTGTTCGACAAGTTCCTCAAGCCCGGCGAACGCGCGCTGTGGAAGCGGGCCATGAATTCGCTGACGCGCCACGTCGCTACGCGGCTCGATGTCGTCTTCGAGGAAGTGCTGGGCTCGGCGCCCGGGCTCAAGTGCCACCACGACGAACCGGCGCTCGCCGGCGGCTGGTTCCGCCTGATCCGGCTTCACAAGCCGGAATAGGCGGCGTACCACCACGGCTGACTATTGCTCGGGAGTCGCTATTCCCACTGGCCGTCTTCGGGGGCGATCTTCTCGAGTCTGGCAGGGTCCTTCACCCGAATCGCTATGCCTCGTCCGTGCGGGGCGGCCTGGGCGGGAAATGCCGGTGCGAGCCAGCCGCGAGAATCAAGGACCGCATTGCCACCCAGTTCGCGAGCTCTTTCAGCGAGAAGCGGGTAAGCCTGGCCAATGCCGCCATACCAGCGCTTCACGACGGAAATGGGACCGATGACTTCGTATTCGATATCCGCTGGCAGGGTGCTTCCCCAGACGATCAGAACCTTTGACTTCGCGGGAGCGACGGCACTTGGCTTGACTTCGCTGGACGCACTGGCAGCCTGCGCACTCGTTGCCTGTGGCTTTTCCGCCGATGTCGATGTTGTGGATTGGGACGCACACCCGAGCATCAATTCGGTCAACGCGATGACGATGCCAATAGCCAGAAGCTTGTTCATGACCTGCGTACCCCATTCCAATATGTTGTTGTCAACGGACGTCGCGAGGCGCCATGATGCCAGCGAAATGGCGAAAAGCGCAGCACCTGCTGAAATTCTTCGACCAGGTGGCGTGTCGCCGCGGCTGACTTTTCTCAGCTGCGGTAGTCGGCGTTGATCTTCACGTAGTCGTAGGAGAAGTCGCAGGTCCACACCTTGCCGGCGGCCCTGCCCCTGCCGAGGTCGACGCGGACGACGATCTCGGCGGGCTTCATGGCCGCCGCGCCGTCCTCTTCCTTGTAGCTGGCCGCGCGGCCGCCGTTTTCAGAAACGAGAATATCGCCGAGCCAGACCTTCACCTTCGCCACATCCATGTCGCGCAGCGCGGCGTCGTTGCCCCAGGCGTTGCCGATGGCGCCGAGGATGCGGCCGAGGTTGGGGTCGGAGGCGAAGAAGGCGGTCTTGACCAGCGGCGAGTGGGCGATGGCGTAGCCGACGGCTTTCGCTTCGTCCTTCGAGTGCGCACCGGACACGGCGATCTCGATGAACTTGGTGGCGCCTTCGCCGTCGCGGGCGATGGCCTGCGCGAGCTGGCGCGCGACGCCGGTCACGGCCGCCTTGAACTCGGCCCAGTGCGGTGCGTCGACCGTCTCGAAGCGGGCGCGGCCCTTGCCGGTGGCGATCAGGATGAAGGAGTCGTTGGTCGAAGTGTCGCCGTCGACGGTCACGCAATTGAAGGACTCGTCGGCGACTTCCTTGACCAGCCGATCCAGCATCGGCTGGGCGACGGCGGCGTCGGTGGCGACGAAGCCGAGCATGGTCGCCATGTTGGGCTTGATCATGCCCGCGCCCTTCGAAATCCCCGTGATGGTCACCGGCTGGCCGCCGATGGTCACCTGCGCTGAAGCGGCCTTGGCGACCGTGTCGGTGGTCATGATGGCGTGGGCGGCGTCGTACCAGCCGTCGGCCTTGAGCGCGCTCTGGGCGCCGGGCAGGCCGGCGACGAGGCGATCGACGGGCAGCGGTTCCAGGATCACGCCGGTGGAGAAGGGCAGCACCTGGTCGGCGCGAATGTCGAGGATGCGCGCGACCGCCTGGCAGCTCTGCTTCGAAGCCGCGAGGCCCGGCTCGCCGGTACCGGCGTTGGCGATGCCGGTGTTGATCACCAGCGCGCGAATTTTTCCTGCGGCGAGATGCTGCCGACAGACCTGTACCGGCGCGGCGCAGAAACGGTTCTGGGTGAATACGCCGGCGGCGCGGCTGCCGGGCGCGAGCTCGATCAGCGTCAGGTCGCGGCGATTGGCCTTGCGGATGCCGGCCTCGGTGACACCGAGGCGGACACCGGCGACCGGATGGAGGTTGGCGGCGACGGGCGGCGGCAGATTGACGGGCATGATCGGTTCCTTGTTTCAGTCGGGATTGAAGACGGCTTTCCAGAGGCGGCGGACGACGACGACGCGTTCCGCCACATCCGCCTTGGCGACGCGGCTCGTCTGGTCGTTCAGGCGCGCCGCGTGCTGCATGCGGCGATAGTCGCGATAGGCGTCGCGCACGGCGTCGGCGAGGTCGACGGGGATCAGGCCGCGCCTGGCGGCCATCGCCAGCAACGCGATATTGCCCTTGTTCTCGGTGAGTTCGCAGTACTGCCAGGAGTAACCGAGCACCAAATACTGAACCGCGAACTCGACGTCGATCAGGCCGCCCGCATCGTGCTTGAGGTTGAAGATCGTGTCGCGCTCGTCCATCTTGGTGGCGTGCGCGTCCAGCATCTTCTTGCGCATGGCCATGATCTCCTCGCGCAGCTTGGCGAGGTCGCGCTTCCGGGTCAGCACTTCGCAGCGGATCGCCTCGAAGGCGGCGCCGACGGCAGGATCGCCGGCGGTGAAGCGGGCGCGGGTCAGCGCCTGGTGCTCCCACAGCCAGGCCGATTCGAGCTGGTACTTGCGGAAGGCTTCCATCGAACTGACGACCAGGCCGGAATCGCCGTTCGGGCGCAGGCGCAGGTCGGTCTCGAACAGCTGGCCGGCCGGAGTCTGCGCCGACAGCCAGGTGTTGAGGCGGGTGGCGAGGCGTGAATAGTTTTCCGCTGCCTCGGGCGCCGGGTCGTCGAACAGGAAGACGATGTCGAGGTCGGACGCATAGCCGAGCTCCTTGCCGCCGAGCTTGCCGTAGCTGATCACCGCAAAACGCGGCGTGTCGACATGGCGCTTCAAGAGCTTGCGCCAGGCGAGGATCAGCGCGCGGTCGACCATGATGTCGGCCAGTTCGGAAAGATGGTCGGCGAGATGCTCGACGGTCAGCAGGCCCGAGAGATCCTGCGTCAGCAGGCGGAACACTTGCGCGTGATGCGCCTCGCGCAGCAGGTCCATCTGGCGCTCGGTGTCGGGTTCGACTTCGTCGAGCGTATGCGCCAGCTGCGCCCGGAATGCCGCCCAGTCGTGTTCCGCTTCGAGCAGGCGCGGGTCGAGCAGTTCATCGAGCAGCACCGGATGCCGATTCAGGTAGCTGGCGGCCCAGCTGGAACTGCCGACGATTTGCGCCACCTTGGTCAAGGCCTGCGGGTATTGCTGCAAGAGTGCGAGATAGGCGGCGCGGCGAGATACGGCTTCGAGCAGGTCGAGTCCGCGCGACAGCGCCGCATCGGGATCGGCCAGCGCGGCAGCGGCTTCGATCAGGCGCGGCACCAGGGCATCGAAGCGGCCGCGCGCCGCATCGGAAAGCTGCTGGTAACGGCTGCCGCTGCGGATGCCGGCCAGCCGCGCGGCGGCGGCGGGCGCATCGCGGAAACCCATTCCGGCGAGCGAGGCGAGACGCGGCGCCTGGCTCTCGTCGCCGCCGTCGTCGTGCCAGATGCCGTCGAGCTTGTGGTTGTGGTCGTTCGGATCGGCGAATACGGCCTCGAAGTGGCGCGCGACGTTCTGGCGGTGGTCGTCGAGTTCCATCGCCAGCGCCTCGAACGAGCCGAAACCCATGGCCTGGGCGACCAGCTCGCGATCTTCGACCTTCCCGGGCAGGCTGTGGGTCTGCGCATCGTCGAGGTATTGCAGCCGATGTTCGAGCCGGCGCAGGAAGTCGTAGGCGGTCGCCAGCTCGGACTCGGCGTCCCGCGACAACTGACTTTTCGCGGCCAGCAGCTTGAGCACCTGCAAGGTCGGCTTGATCTGCAAGGAGCGATCGCGACCGCCGCGGATCAGCTGGAACACCTGGGCGATGAACTCGATCTCGCGGATGCCGCCCGGGCCGAGCTTGACGTTGTCCGCCATGTCCTTCTTGGCCACTTCGCGGCGGATCTGCGCGTGCAGGTCGCGCATGGCGTTGATGGTGCCGAAGTCGAGGTACTTGCGGAAGACGAAGGGGCGTCGAATGTTCTCAAGCTCGTCGTGCCGCGTGCCTGTCATCGGCCGCGCCTTGATCCACGCATACCGTTCCCACTCGCGGCCCTGGGTGACGAAGTAGTTCTCCAGCATGTCGAAGGAGCAGACCAACGGCCCTGAATCGCCGTTCGGCCGCAGGCGCATGTCAACGCGGAACACCTGGCCATCGTTGGTCACTTCGGAGATGGCGGCGATCAGTTGCTTGCCGAGCCGGGTGAAGAACTCGAAGTTGGAGATGCTGCGCTCGCCATCGGTTTCCCCGTCCTCGGGGTAGACGAAGATCAGGTCGATGTCGGAGGAAACATTGAGTTCGCGCCCGCCCAGTTTGCCCATGCCGATCACGATCAGCCGCTGTGCCACGCCGGCGGCGTTGCGCGGTTCGCCGTAGCGTGCTGCGAGCGCAGCGTGGCTAACGCGCGTTGCCGTTTCGACGGCCACTTCCGCGATCAGCGTCATCGCTTCGGTCACCTCGGCCAGCGAGGCGTCGCAGGCCAGGTCGCGTGTGCAGATGCGTACGTAGGCGCGCTGCTTCATGCGGCGCAGCGCGGATTTCAGGCTGTCTTCGGTCAATGGCTCTTCGGCCAGCCAATCGTCCAGTTCCGCGCGCGTCAGCGGTACGTCGGCAGTCTGGTCGGCGAGCGCCGGCCGGGCTTGCAGGAGCCGTTGCAGATGGCGCGAATAACGGCAACCGACCTGAACGGGGTCGGGGAGGTTGGCTGGGGGCATTGAATTACAATAACCGGCTTTGTCTGTCGGCCATTCTAGCCCGCCCGGGCCCATGCACATTCCTTCACGCGTTTCCCGCCTCGCCACCCCGATCGCCACGCCATGGCTGCGCCGCCTGCTGGGCATACTGGCGTGGACAGCCGTGGCGCTCTACTTTGCGCTGGGGCTGCTGGTACTGGTGCTGCGGTATTTCGTGCTGCCGGGCGTGGAGGGTTATCGGGGCGACATCGAACGCAGCCTGACCGGGGCGCTCGGCCAGCCCGTGGCGATACGCGCCATCGACGCGCGCTGGCATGGGCTGTGGCCGAACCTGCGGGTTCACGGCATCGAGATTCGCGATGCCCAGGGGCGGCCCGCGCTCGGCTTCGATGAGGTGGAAGCCGATATCGCCTGGTCGTCGCTGTGGCATCTGGCGCCGCATTTCGCCCGGCTGGAGATCAAGGCGCCGCACCTCGACCTGCGCCGCGACGCAGATGGCCGCCTGTTCGTCGCCGGGCTGGAGATCAAGACCGAAGACACGCCGGATGCGGGTTTCTCCGACTGGCTGCTGTCCCAGGATCGCATCGTCATCCGCGACGCCTCGGTGACCTGGCACGACGAACTGCGCCAGGCGCCGCCGCTGGTGCTGTCCCGCCTGAACTTCGACCTTCGCAACCGCGGCAACCGGCATCGTTTCGGGCTGACCGCCGAGCCGCCGCGCGCGCTGGCCGCCCGGTTCGACATTCGCGGCGATTTTCGGGGCGACGACCTCGAATCGCTCGGCGCCGGCAAGGGGCAGATATACGCCGAACTCGACTACGCCGACCTTGCCGGCTGGCAAGCCTGGGTCGACTACCCGATCGAACTGCCGCACGGCGATGGCGGCTTGCGCCTCTGGCTGGATTTCGAGCGCAAGGTGCCGACCGGCGCCACGGCCGACGTACGGCTGGGCCGGACCATCGTGCGCCTGGCGCCGGAGCTGCCCATGCTCGATCTGGAGCGTGTCGACGGGCGGCTGGCGGCGCGTCGCGTCGATGACGGTTTTTCAGTCCAGACCCGTCGCCTGGCACTGGCGACCCGCGACGGCATCCGCATCGAGCCGACCGACATCGACTTCCGCTGGCAGCCTTCGACGGGCATGCGTCCGGCGCATGGCGAAGCCAGCGCCAACACGCTCGATCTCGGTGCCATGGCCGCGCTGGCCGCCTACCTGCCCATCGATTCCGCTGCGCGCGAGAAGCTGGTCGCTTACGGGCCACGTGGACGCGTCCGCGACCTGCGACTGGCGTGGACCGGTGACTTCGATGCGCTCGCCACCTATCGCGTCAAGACGCGCTTCGAGAATCTCGGCCTCAATGCGCAAGGCGTGATCCCCGGTTTCTCCGGCCTCGACGGGACCGTCGAGAGCAGCGAAAAGGGCGGCAACCTGGAACTCGCCAGCCGCGCCGCGACCCTCGAACTTCCCGCCGTGTTCGAGCAGTCGTCGCTGCCACTGGCGACCCTCGACGCTACCGCGGACTGGACCGTTCGCGACGGCGTTGCCGAGGTCCGCCTGCAGAAGGCGAGTTTCCAGAATGCCGACGCCGCAGGCGAGGCGAGCGGCCGCTATCGCGGCGACGGCACCGGGCCCGGCGAAATCGACCTGTCGGCAAAGCTCACCCGGGCCAATGGCGGCGCCGTCTGGCGTTACATGCCGCTGGTGGTCGGCGAAGACGTGCGCACATGGCTGCACGAATCGATCAGCGGCGGCGCGGCAACCGCCACGCTGCGCCTCAAGGGTGACCTGGGGCGCTTCCCGTTCCGGGACGGATCCGGCATCTTCGAGGTCAAGGGACCGTTCCAGGGCGCGACGCTGCGCTATGCGCAGGACTGGCCGGCGTTCGAGAACGTCTCGGGCGACCTGCTGTTCTCGGGCGCGCGCATGGTGATCGGCGCGAAGAAGGCGACGCTGTGGGGCGTGCAGCTCGCCGACGTCAAGGCCGAGATCGCCGACCTGGACGAACACGACCAACCGCTGGTGGTTACCGGAAGCGCGCGCGGGCCGACGGCCGATTTCCTGCGCTTCATCGATTCCAGCCCGGTCGGTGGTTACATCGACGACGTCACCGAAGGCATGAAGGCGACGGGCAGCGGCGAGCTGCGCCTGCGGCTCGACCTGCCGCTGCTCGACCTGGACGCCACACGGGTGGACGGGCACTATCGTTTCCTCGCCAATCACCTTGTCTACGATGGCGACCTGCCACCCATTTCGGACATCAATGGCGAGATCCATTTCACCGGCAAGGGCATCGAGGCAAAGAAGATCCGCGCCGTCATGCTCGGCGCGCCGCTGCTGGTGGACCTGATGACCGACGAGGGCAAGGTCGCCATCCAGGCCGCCGGCAGCGTCAGTGCTGCCGCGCTGCGCCAGCAGTACAGCCATCCGGTGCTGGAGCACCTGACCGGCAGCACGCCGTGGAGCGGCCTGGTCCGGGTGAAGAAGCGCGCCGCCGAACTGCGCATCGAATCCTCGCTGCTGGGCATTTCCTCCAGCCTGCCCAAACCGTTCAACAAGACCGCGGGCGATGCCATGCCGTTGGTTTTCGAGCGCAAGGCCCTGCCCGAGCCGCCGGCCGCCAAGGGCAGGCGTCCCGCGTCGGAGCGCGTGCCTGCGGCGCGCGACCAGTTGGAAGTCAGCCTTGGCGACGCGCTGCGTGCGCAACTGCTGCGGCGGCACGACAACGGCGCAGCGGTCGTCGAGCGCGGCCTGATCGCCATCGGCGCGCCGGAAGCGGGGCTGCCGGAGCGCGGCGTGCGGCTGGCGGTGCGGTCGCCGCAACTGGACGCGGACTTCTGGCGCCGGATGGCGGGTACCGGCGGCAATGGCGGTGGCGGACTGCCGGTCGACCTGTTCGACCTGCGCACCGATGAGCTGCGGATATTCGGACGATCGATTCATTCGCTGCAACTGGCCGGTCGGCGCGACGGTGATACCTGGAAGATGGACATTGCCAGCCGCGAGGCGACCGGCCGGGTGGAATGGACCAGCCGCGCGGAAGAGGATCGGCTGTCGGCGCGCCTGTCGCGGCTCGACGTGCCGGAAGGCAGCGGCACTGGGCCGCTGCGTACGGCGGACGACGAAATGGAACGCCTGCCGGCTGTCGATGTCGCGGTCGACCAGTTGCTGTGGCACGGTCGCGAGCTCGGCCGGCTGCAACTACAGGCGGCAAATGCCATCGGTGTCTGGAGCGCCGCATTCCAGGTCAGGAACGAAGATGGCGACATCGAAGGCACCAGCAGCTGGCAGGAGCCGCGTCCGGGCGCGCCGGGGGCGAGCGCGATGGACTTCAGGCTGACCGCGCGCAGCATCGAAGGCGTGCTCAACCGTCTGGGCTATCCGAACGCGGTCAGGCGCGGTCGTGCGTCGCTGTCCGGCCAGGTCTACTGGAATGGCGCACCGACCCGCATCGACTACCCGAGCCTGGGCGGCAACCTGACGCTGGAGGCCACCCGGGGGCAGTTCAGGAAGCTTGAACCGGGCGTCGGCCGCCTGCTTGGCGTGCTCAGCCTACAGTCGCTGCCGCGGCGCATTTCGCTGGATTTTCGCGACATCTTCAGCGAAGGCTTTGCGTTCGAAAGCATCGAGGGCAGGATGACGGTTTCGAGCGGGGTCGTGAATGCCGGCGAGTTCGAGATTTCCGGGCCCGCGGCCAAGGTGCTGATGAACGGCACCGTCAATCTGGTGCATGAAACGCAGGACCTCAAGGTTCGGGTGCAGCCCGCCATCGGCGAGACCGTCGCCACCGGCGTGCTGCTGGTGAATCCGGCCATCGGTGCGACGGCCTGGCTGATGAACAGGGTTTTCGGCAATCCGCTCGACAAGGCCTTTGCGTTCGACTACTCGGTAACCGGCGCCTGGGCCGACCCGAAGGTGGACAAGGTCGCGGTCCAGGCACCGGGAGCGGCGCAACGCTTGGAGCAGACGGGGACACCATGAAAATTGCATCCGTACAGATGATCTCGGGGCCGGAGGTCGGCCCGAACCTGGCCACCGCGGCACGGCTGATCGGCGAGGCCGCCGCGACGGGCGCACGGCTGGTCGCGCTGCCCGAGTACTTCCCGCTGATCGGCGCTGCCGACGAGGCGCGGCTGGCGGTTCGCGAAGCGCCGGGTACCGGCCCGATCCAGGACTTTCTCGCCGGAATGGCGCAGCGGCACGGCATCTGGCTGGTCGGCGGTTCGATTCCGCTGGCGGGACGCGACCCCGGCAAGCTGCTCAACTCCTGCCTGGTGTTCGACGAGCAAGGCCGGCAGGCGGCGCGCTACGACAAGATCCACCTGTTCGGCTTCACCAGGGGCGCCGAACATTACGACGAGGCGGCGACGATCGAGCCCGGCGAGCGGGTGGTGACCGTCGATACCCCCGTCGGCCGCGTCGGCTTGGCGATCTGCTACGACCTGCGCTTTCCCGAGCTGTTCCGGGCCATGGCTCGATTGCCAAACCCGGTCGACCTGCTGATCGTTCCGGCCGCATTCACCGATACCACCGGCCGCGCCCACTGGGAAATGCTGCTGCGTGTCCGCGCCGTCGAAAACCAGTGTTACCTGCTGGCGTCGGCGCAGGGCGGCCAGCATCCGACCGGCCGCATGACCCACGGCAACAGCATGATCATCGATCCCTGGGGCGACATCCTCGCCCGCATGGACAAGGGCGAGGGCGTGATCGCCGCGGAACTCGATCCTGCCCGGATTGCCGAAGTGAGAACCAGCCTGCCGGCTTTAAAACACAGGAAACTATGAACGACCACTACCGCACCGCCGAACAAACCCTGCTCGCGCCCTACGACCTGACACCGGGCAAGCTCGCCGTCGTTTTCGGCGAGATCTTCGGCCATCGCGTCGATTACGCCGACCTGTACTTCCAATACGGCCGTTCCGAGGCCTGGAGCCTGGAGGAGGGCATCGTCAAGTCCGGCAGCTACAACATCGAGCAGGGCGTCGGCGTGCGCGCGGTGAGCGGCGACAAGACCGCCTTCGCCTATTCGGACGAGATCAGCCTGCCGGCCCTGAAGGGTGCGGCCCAGGCGACCCGCGCCATCGCCGCGGCGGGTGCGGCGGGGCGTGTGCCGGCATTGGCCCGGCGATCGGCCCGGCCGCTCTATGTGCCGCATGATCCGATTCCATCGCTGGCCGACGCGGACAAGGTGAAGCTGCTCGAGCGGCTGGAGAAGTACGCCCGCGATCTCGATCCGCGCGTCGCCGAAGTCATGGCGCATGTGGCCGGCTCGTGGGAAGTCGTGCTGGTGGCGCGCTCCGACGGGCACCTGGCGGCGGACGTGCGGCCGCTGGTGCGGGTTTCGATTACCGTCAATATGGTCGAAAACGGCAAGCGCGAGCAGGGCCATGCCGGCGGCGGCGGTCGCTACGATTACGGCTATTTCAGCGACGAGCGTTTGCGCGAGTACGCGCAGGCCGCGGTGCATCAGGCCTCGGTCAACCTCGCGGCGAAACCGGCGCCGGCCGGCAGCATGACGGTGGTGCTGGGCTCGGGCTGGCCGGGCATCCTGCTGCACGAGGCGATCGGCCACGGCCTGGAGGGCGATTTCAACCGCAAGGGGAGTTCCGCCTTTTCCGGCCGCGTCGGGAGCCGCGTCGCAGCCAGGGGCGTGACGGTGATCGACGATGGCACCATCGCCGATCGGCGCGGCTCGCTGTCCATCGACGACGAGGGCAACCCGACCCGGCGCACGGTGCTGATCGAGGACGGCATCCTGCAAGGCTACCTGCAGGACACGCTCAATGCGCGCCTGATGGGTGTCGAGCCGACCGGCAACGGTCGGCGCGAATCCTTCGCCCACCTGCCGATCCCGCGCATGACCAATACGTACATGCTCAATGGCGACAAGTCGCCCGAGGAGATCATCCGCTCGGTGAAGAAGGGCCTTTATGCCGCCAACTTCGGCGGCGGCCAGGTCGACATCACCAGCGGCAAGTTCGTCTTTTCCACCGCCGAGGCCTATCTGATCGAGAACGGCCGGATCACCGCGCCGGTCAAGGGCGCGACGCTGATCGGCAACGGTCCCGACGTGCTCACGCGGGTCTCGATGATCGGCAACGACATGGCGCTCGATCCCGGCGTCGGCACCTGCGGCAAGGAAGGCCAGAGTGTGCCGGTCGGCGTCGGCCAGCCGACGCTGCGCGTGGACGGCCTCACGGTGGGCGGCACGGGGCATTAAAGCCCTTGATGCCCGGCGATTCCAGTTCGCATAGAATGGTCATCGACCGGCCATAACGGCCGCTGCCGGGAGAACCCCGGGGCTGCGAGCCCCTTTCGGCCATGTTCCATCGTTCGATATCGAGCTTGCAGACGCGCCTTACCCTGTTGGTCGTGGGGGTGTTGATCGTCAGTTTGTGGACGCTGGCATTCCTCGTCGATCACCATCAGCGCGATCGCCTGACCAGCCTGCTGTCCGGCCAGCAGGCGGCCACGGTCAGCTATGTGGCCGAGGACATCGACAACAAGATCCGCTTCCGTATCGGCGCGCTCACCAGGATCGCCGAGCGGTTTCCCATCGAGATACTGGACAAGCCCGATGCGCTGACGACGCATCTGGAAGATCGGCGCGCCATCTACGACCTGTTCGATCTCGGCCTGATCATCGTCAAGCCGGACCTGTCCGGGGCCTTCGGCGACTTCCCCCCCCGGCCCGGTCGTCGGGAAACGCCGTATCGCCTCTCGCCCTTCAAGGAGGTTGCGGGAACCGGCCAGGCGGTGATCGGCCCGCCGCGCGTCGGCCGCTTCAGCAGCCTTCCGGTGGTGGTGATGGCCGTGCCGGTCAAGGACCGGACCGGGCGTTTGCGCGCCATCGTCTCCGGTGTGACGACGATCGGTACCGCGAACTTCCTCGACTTGATCACCAGGCCGCGCGACGACACCCAGGGCGACTTCATGGTGGTCGCGCCCCAACACCGCATGGTCGTCGCCGGAACGCAGCCCCGTTACCTGCTGGAGCCGCTGCCGGAGCACGGACGCGACCGGATGCTGGACAGTTTCATGGCCGGATATGAAGGCTCGGGCGTCGGCATCGCCACCGACGGCGAGGAGGAACTCGTCTCGGCCCACCGGATTCCGCGGGCGGGCTGGTTTGTCCTGGCGCGCCTGCCGACCCGGGAGGCCTATGCGCCGGTGCGCGAGTTCCGGATGCTGGTGTTCGGCGGTTCGGCGGTGCTGTCGATCCTGATCGGCGCCATGGCGGCGCTGTACCTGCGCCGGGCCTTGCATCCGCTCAGGCAGGCTGCCCGAACTTTCGACGACATCTCGCAAGGCCGCGCGCCGCTGCATGCGCTGCCGGTGACCGGCCACGACGAGATGACGCGCGTCGTGGCAAGCTTCAACCGCCTCCAGGAGCGCCTGAGCAAGGAAAGCCAGGCATTGTGCGAGTCGGAGTCGCGCTACCGCCAGTTCATGAACGACCTGCCGCTGGGCGTAATGATCGTCCAGTCCGGCGCCATCATGTTCGTCAACCCGGCGCTGGAAGCACTGGCCGGCTATACGGAGGACGAGCTGCTCGGCAAGTCGTTCCTGCCCTTCCTGGTCGAGGAGGATCGGGCGCAGGCCGCAGAATTGCACCAGCGGCGGATGCGGGGCGAACCGGTTCCCGCCACGTTCGAATTCCGGGTCATCACCCGTGGCGGCGAGGTACGGAGCTGGCGGCTGGCAACCCGCACCATCGACTGGAATGGTCTGGCCGCACATTCCGTGGTCACCGACGTGACGGAACAGAAGTGTGCCGAGGAGCGGCTCGAACGCCATGCCCACTTCGATGCGCTGACCGGCATTCCGAACCGCGTGCTGCTGGCCGACCGCTTGCGCCAGGCACTGGTGCGGACCGGCCGCTCGGGCGGGCTGATGGCGATTTGCTACCTCGACCTGGACGGTTTCAAACCGATCAACGACACCTGGGGCCATGAGTCCGGCGACCGTCTGCTGGTCGAAATGGCCGAGCGCCTGAAAGCCTGCCTGCGCGGCGGCGACACGGTGGCGCGGCTCGGTGGCGACGAGTTCGTCCTGCTGCTGCTCGACCTGCAACGAATCGACGAATGCGAAGCCGCATTGCAGCGGGTGCTCGAATCGATCGCTCAGCCGGTCGTGGTCGGCGATCGGGTCGTGAGCGTTTCGGCCAGCATCGGCGTCAGCATCTACCCGTACGACGGCGACGAGCCGGATGTACTGCTGCGTCATGCCGACCAGGCGATGTACCTGGCCAAGGAGAGCGGCCGCAATTGCTATCGGCTGTTCGAGGCGAAGCACCGCCATCCCGCCAACGACGCCGCCAAGCCCGCCGGGTTCCCGCCTGTCCCCGACTGATTGCGTCGATTGGCGCCGGCCCGCATGCTGCGATGCGGTAAAATCGGCGTCCCACCATCGCTGACTTTCGAATTCCCGCGCCCATCATGAAGCACATCGTCGACGACGTCCGCATCAAGGAAATCAAGGAACTCTCGCCCCCGGCCCACCTGCTGCGCGAGTTTCCTGCCAGCGAGCCGGCGGCATCGACCACCTTTGCGGCGCGGGCCGACATCCACCGCATCCTGCATGGTTCCGACGATCGCCTGCTGGTGGTCGTCGGCCCCTGCTCGATCCACGACTACGCTGCCGCGATGGAGTACGCGCGCCGGCTGAAGGCCGAGCGCGAGCGCCTCGGCGCCGACTTGCAGGTCGTCATGCGCGTCTACTTCGAAAAGCCGCGCACCACGGTTGGCTGGAAGGGCCTGATCAACGATCCGCGCCTCGACGGCAGCTACAAGATCAACGAGGGCCTGCGCCTGGCGCGCAAGCTCCTGTGGGAGATCAACGAACTCGGCCTGCCCTGTGCCACCGAGTTCCTCGACACCATCACGCCGCAGTACACGGCCGACCTGATTTCCTGGGGCGCCATCGGCGCGCGCACCACCGAAAGCCAGGTGCATCGCGAATTGGCCTCCGGATTGTCATGCCCGGTCGGGTTCAAGAACGGCACCGACGGCAACATCAGGATCGCAGTCGATGCCATCAAGGCCGCGGCGGCGACGCACCACTTCCTGTCGGTGACCAAGGCCGGCCACTCGGCGATCGTTTCCACCAACGGCAACGAAGACTGCCACGTCATCCTGCGCGGCGGCAAGCACACCAACTACGATGCCGCCAGCGTCGACGCCGCGTGCGTCGAACTCGGCAAGTCCGGCCTGGCGGCACGCGTGATGGTGGATTTCTCGCACGCCAACAGCCGCAAGGACTACCGGAAGCAGATCGAGGTGGCGCAAGACGTTGCGGCCCAGATGGCCAATGGCGAGGATCGGATCTTCGGCGTGATGATCGAATCCCACCTCAATCCGGGCCGCCAGGACTTGAAGCCCGGCATCGCGCTCGACCACGGCGTTTCCATCACCGATGCCTGCATCGGCTGGGACGACACCGTGGCGGTGCTCGACCTGCTGGCCGAAGCGGTCAGGAAGCGGCGTCTGGCGCTGGCCGCGTCTTAAGTTTTCAAAGCCGGGAATTCCACACTGACCCGCAGGCCGGCATTGCCGGCCTCGCCATCGCCGTCGGCAAGCCGGACTTGCGCGCCATGCCGCTCGGCGATCCGCGCCACGATCGAGAGGCCGAGGCCGCTGCCCTCGGT
>JAEHDA010000001.1 GCA_016880655.1 Rhodocyclaceae bacterium | reverse complement strand
GTCGTCATCATTATTGAAGAGGTGTCGCCGTCAGTGCAATAATGTACCAAAAATGTCAGTGAAAAGTGTACCACCCGGAGGATAAACCGATGGTAACATCTCGCTCGAGAGAGGAGGTGTTACCGATGATCTCCAAGGAGGTATTTATGGACATGATTGCACTTCACCGCAATGGCTGCAGCGTCCGGAAGATCGCCAGGACGCTCGGCATCCACCGAGACACGGTCAAGCGCCATCTGGAAAGCGAGACCTTCCCTCAATACCGCAAGCAGAAGCGCCGACCGTCAATCCTGGAACCTCGTCCCAGCCGCACATGTGCTCGACGAGCTGTTCCTTGCTGACCAGGCGGCCGACGCGCAGCAGCATGACCTCGAGCAGGCACAGTTCGCGCGCCGAGAGGTCGACGACTTCGCCGCCGAGCCGGGCGATGCGGTCGGACTGATCGTAGCTCAGCGGGCCGACTTCGATCTTGGTCGGCTGGCCGGTGCCGCGGCGCGTCAGCGCTCGTACCCGCGCCTCGAGCTCGGGCAGGGCGAAGGGCTTGGTCAGGTAGTCGTCGGCGCCGGCATCGAGGCCGCGCACGCGATCCTCGATGCCGTCCTGTGCCGTCAGGATCAGCACCGGCAACGCGTTCTTGCGGCCGCGCAGGCGCTTGAGCACCTCGATGCCGGACAGCTTGGGCAGACCCAGGTCGAGGATCAGCAGGTCGAACTGCTGCGTCAGTAGCCCCGCGTCGGCCTCGGAGCCATTGGCGACATGATCGACCGCGTAGCCGGCCTTCTTCAACGACCGGATCAGCCCGTCGGCAATGACGCGATCGTCTTCGGCAAGGAGGATTCTCATTGGGGCATGATCCCGCCAGAGTAAGTTGAGTGTAAGAGATCAACCCTAGAGTGCGTAGCGCTGTTCTCCTTTTTCGGTCTTCGGAGACTACCGTAACCCGCTACTGCGGTGCTACGAAAGTCTCGGGGAGCGGATCTCCCCTGCATCGATCCGCTCCCCGCCGTCTTTTTCCCTGGCAAAAAGTCTAGCACACCGAACGAGCCCGCCCGCCGTGGCGCCATCCGCTACGGCGAGGAGAGCGTTTATTGCTCGACCGCCTTGTAGCGCAGTTGTTTCATCAGTGCCGACAACGCGCCTGCACCAGCAGGCATTTTTCATTTGCGCAGCCTGGCTCGTTGGACGCACGCAGGGCGACACTTTTTCGCGGCCCCCAAAAACCAAACGCCCCGCACGGTTTCCCGTGCGGGGCGCTGACCAGGCAGGATGGGGGTAACGGGGGAAACCTGGGTTTCCTCCCGTTCCTAGCCTGACATGATGTGCTCGGCTGCGCCGATCACATCATGTCCATGCCACCCATGCCGCCCATGCCGCCCATGCCGGCACCCATGCCGGCGGGGCCGGCCGGCTTGTCCTCGACCAGCTCGGCCACCATGCAATCGGTGGTGAGCATCAGGCCGGCGACGGAAGCGGCGTTCAGCAGCGCGATGCGCTCGACCTTGGTCGGGTCCAGCACGCCCATCGCCACCAGGTCGCCGTACTCGCCGGTCGCGGCGTTGTAGCCGAAGTTGCCCTTGCCTTCCAGCACCTTGTTGACCACCACGGAGGGCTCGTCACCGGCGTTGGCGACGATCTCGCGCATCGGCTGCTCGATCGCGCGCAGCACGATCTTGATGCCGGCGTCCTGGTCGTGGTTGTCGCCCTTGATCTTCACGCCGGCACGGGCGCGCAGCAGCGCGACGCCGCC
>JAEHDA010000157.1 GCA_016880655.1 Rhodocyclaceae bacterium | reverse complement strand
TACAGATCGTCGGCTGCCAGCCTGAGGAAGGCTCGCAGATCCCTGGCATCCGCAAGTGGGCGCCCGAGTGGCTGCCGAAGATCTGCGACTTCTCGCGCGTCGATCGCCTCGAATCCGTGAGCCAGGCCGATGCCGAGGAAATGACGCGCCGCATGGCCCGCGAGGAAGGCATCTTCGCGGGCGTCTCGTCCGGCGGCGCCCTCCAGGTTGCGCTGCGCATTGCCGCCGAGGTCGAGAACGCCGTCATCGTGACCATCGTCTGCGATCGCGGCGACCGCTACCTGTCGACGGGCGTATTCCCGGCCTGATTCGCCACCATGACTCCCGTTCTCGTTTTCGACATCGAGTCCATCCCGGACGTTGCCGGCCTGCGCGCGCTGCATGCATTGCCGGCCGCGCTATCGGATGCCGAAGTCGCCGAATTCGCCTTCCAGAAACAGCGCGCCAAAAACGGCAGCGATTTTCTGCCGCTCCATCTGCAACGCATCGCCGTCATCTCCTGCGTGCTCAGAAGCGACGAAGGCTTCAAGGTCTGGTCGCTCGCCGAACCGAAGCTCGACGAAGCGGAAATCATCCAGCGCTTCTTCACCGGCATCGAAAAGTACACCCCCCAGCTCGTCTCCTGGAACGGCGGCGGCTTCGACCTGCCCGTGCTCCACTATCGCGGCCTCATCCACGGCGCCGTCGCACCGCGCTACTGGGACCTGGGCGAGGGCGACTACCGCGACAGCCGCGACTTCAAGTGGAACAACTACATCAGCCGCTACCACCAGCGCCACCTCGACCTGATGGACCTGCTGGCCATGTACCAGGGCCGCGCCAACGCGCCGCTCGATGAACTCGCCAAGCTCATGGGCCTGCCCGGCAAACTCGGCATGGACGGCTCCGCCGTCTGGGGCGCATGGCTCGACGGCAAGATCGACGACATCCGGGACTACTGCGAAACCGACGTCGTGAACACCTACCTAGTCTTCCTGCGCTTCCAGCAGATGCGCGGCGCCATGACCGCCGCCGGACGCAAGGACGAAGAGACCTTCGTGCGCGAACAACTCGCCGCCATCGATGCGCCGCACTGGCGCGAATTCCTCGCCGCCTGGAAATAGAGGCGCTGGCGAAAGTCAGCCGTGGTGGTACGCCGGGTCGATGCCCGTATTGGCGGGGCTAGGGCGTGACCAGATCCGCGCCGCTGGCGCGCGCTGCCAGCCAGCCCAGGCCGAGCGCGGGCAGCGCGGCGTGCAGGCGTTCCGGTCTGGCGGTGGCCAACAGGTGCAGTTTGGCGCTGCCGGCGCGTTCGCCGCCCAGGCGCACCACCTGCCGGGCGACCGCATCGGCGACATCGACGAGCTCTGCACGGCCATGCACCAGCGGTTCGAGTACTGGTATGAGAAACGCGTAGTGGGTGCAGCCGAGGACGATCCGGTCGACGCCGGCATCGAGCAGCGGCAGCACCCTGGCGCGGATGTCGGCCGCGAATTCGGCGCCGTCGAGGTGCAGCGTCTCGACGCGGGTCGCCCAGCCCGGGCAGGGCTGGACATGGACGGCGACGCGGGACGCGTGGCTGCGGATCAGATGCCGGAGGCGTTCGCTGCGCGCCGTCGCTTCGGTGGCGAGCACGGCGATGTGCCCCGACTGCGTGCTTTGCGCGGCGGGCTTCACGCCCGGTTCGACACCGACCACCGGAATGCCGGGATGCTGATGACGCAGCTCCGTCACGGCATGGGCGGTGGCGGTGTTGCAGGCCACCACCAGCATGCGGCAGCCCCGTTCGACGAGGTGCCGACCGATGGCGAGCACCCGGCCGCGAATGAAGTCGTCGTGCTTGTCGCCGTAGGGCACGTGGGCGGTATCGGCCAGGTAGGCGAGGTCGGCATGCGGCAGGGCGCGCGCGATGGCGGCCAGCACCGAGAGACCGCCGAGGCCGGAATCGAACACGCCGATCATGAGCGGCGTACCACGTCTGCGCCGATCAACGGGCGCCCCAGCCGATCTCGGCAGCGGTCGCGGCGCCGATCACCGTCTGGTCGAGCGTCTCGGGAATCTCGGCCCGGGAATCGGTGACCGGAATCCGCCCGCCCATGATCTCGGCGTATGCCTGCGGGTGGCGCGGCGCGCGATCGGGCTCGGCGTAGCCGTCGGGAAAGCGGGGCAGGTTGGAGCCGGGTTCGTACTTGTCGGTGGCGCCCAGCGTGTGCAGGAGCTCGTGGGAGATGACGACTGCGTTCGAGCCGGCCATGCCATGGGTGGCGAAGGCGTTGACCAGTCCGATCATGCCGCGCTCGACGCCCACCGAATGCGGCACGCTGTCGTGGACGGCCGGATCGAAGAACAGCACGAACAGCCGCACCTGCGGTTTCATTCCCGGCACGGCATCGTGGCGCCAGGCCCAGTAACGCATCTTGAGGCTCCAGAGCAGATTGTCGAAGCCGTTGCCGCTGCGCGGCGGCTGCGGCGGCAGAGCGGCTATGGCTGGCGCCACCGTGACGGCAACGGGACGGGCGACGCCCTGGGCGTGCCGCGCGGCCTCCTCCGCGAAGAAGCGCTCGATCGACGCAAAGGCGTTTGGCGGCAGTCCCTGCACGTAGGCTGCGGCGGCCGGGCTGCCGTCGCCGTTGATCGGATAGATGGCGACACGCAGCGGATCCTGCCACGACACGGCCCGCGAGCGGGCGAGCCAGGCTTCCTGCGCGACGGTGGCCAGGATCAGCAGCAGGATGGCGATGCGAAGGGCGCGAAACACCTTTGGCGAAGAAGGTCAGGCCTTGGCGACGGGAATCTTGCCGATCCGGATTCGCCACTCCCGCGGCCCGGTCTCATGCACCGACGTGCCCTTCGAGTCGACGGCAACCGTGACCGGCATGTCCCTGACGTCGAATTCGTAGATCGCCTCCATGCCGAG
>JAEHDA010000156.1 GCA_016880655.1 Rhodocyclaceae bacterium | reverse complement strand
GAACAAGGCCGACGCGGCCATCCGCACGCTATCGGGCGGCATGAAGCGGCGCCTGACGCTGGCGCGCGCCCTCATCAACGACCCGGACGTGCTGCTGCTCGACGAACCCACCACGGGCCTCGACCCACAGGCGCGGCACCTGATCTGGGAGCGACTGCAGGGCCTGCTCGTGCAGGGCAAGACCATCCTGCTCACCACGCACTTCATGGAAGAAGCCGAGCGCCTGTGCAGCCGCCTTGCCATCATGGACGAGGGCCGCATCATCTCCGCAGGCACGCCGCAGGCGCTGATCGCGGAACACATTCCGGTCTCGCCGTCGCCGCTGCGGCCGGCCAACCTCGAAGACGTGTTTCTCAAACTGACCGGCCACGAACTGAGGGATTGATGGAAGCCACCGCCTACTTCGCTCCGCCCAGCCTCTCCTGGCGCGCCATCGCCGTCTGGCGGCGCAACTTCATGGTCTGGAAGAAGCTCGCCATTCCCTCGATCCTCGGCAACCTGGCCGACCCGATGATCTACATGTTCGGCCTCGGCTACGGCCTCGGCGGCCTGTTGCCCGAGGCGCTGCCGGCCTTCGGCGGCGGCTCCTACATCGCCTTCCTCGCCGCGGGCACCGTCTGCGCGTCGACCATGAACGCGGCATCCTTCGAGGCGCTCTACTCGGCCTTCGCGCGCATGCATGTGCAGAAGAGCTGGGAAGCGATCATGAACGCACCGATCTCGCTCGACGACGTCGTGCTCGGCGAGCTGCTCTGGGCGGCGGCCAAGGCCACGCTCTCGGGCGTCGCCATCCTGATCGTCGTCGCGCTGCTCGGCCTGACGCATTCGCCGCTGGCGCTGTGGGCGATCCCGGCCATCTTCCTGACCGGCCTCGCCTTCGCAGCGCCGGGCCTGATCGTCACCGCGCTGGCGCCGTCCTACGATTTCTTCATGTACTACTTCACGCTGTTCATCACGCCGATGACACTGCTCTCGGGCGTGTTCTTCCCGCTCGACCAGTTGCCCGCGGGCTTCCAGGCCGCGGCGCAGGTGCTGCCGCTGACGCATGCGGTGGCGCTGATCCGGCCGCTGCTGTTCGGCGAGATTCCGAACGCACCGCTGCTGCACATCGGCGTCCTGGCGACGGTCGCCGGCGTCTGCTACTGGATTGCACTGGGGTTGACGCGGCGGCGGCTGCTGTCCTGACCGGTACAATCGGGGCATGGAGGTTTTGCTGGTACTCACCAACCTGCCCAACGCCGACGCCGCGCGCGCGCTCGCCGATCATCTCGTGTCGGCGCGGTTGGCAGCCTGCGTAAACATCCTCGCACCCTGCCGCTCCGTCTATCGCTGGCAGGGCCGGATCGAGGACGCCGAAGAGGTGCCGCTGCTGATCAAGACCAGCGCCGACCGCTACCCGGCCCTGGAAGCGGCGATCCGCGCGCAGCACCCTTATGAACTTCCTGAAATCGTCGCTGTCCCATTGAGCCACGGCCTGCCTGCCTACCTTGGCTGGGTGGCCGCCGAAACCACACCCCTGACTCCATGAACCCGATCCGACTGTTGCTGCCGCTGCTCGCGCTCATTTCCTTCACCGCCTGCGCCGAGGAACCGCTCGATCCCGAACGGGCCTACCGCTACTCGGTACGGGTGGTCGACACCAACACGGTGGAGGCGCGCTGGGACATTACCGACGGCTACTACATGTACCGCGAGAAGTTCCGCTTCTCCGCCGAACCGACCACGGTGAAGCTCGGCGAGCCGATCTTTCCGTCCGGCAAGGTGAAGGACGACGAGTTCTTCGGCAAGGTCGAGACCTACCGCGGTTCCGTCGCCATCCGCATCCCGGTCGACGCCGGCGGCGCCACGACCTTCACGCTCAAGGCGGTGTCGCAGGGCTGCTGGGACCAGGGCGTCTGCTACCCACCGACGCCGCAGCAGGCGACGGTGAATCTGGCGTCGGCCAGCGTGCCCGTCGCTTCGACGCCCGTGGCCCCGCCCGCCGGCGACGGCGACGAATCCTCGAAGATCACCCAGTTGCTCACGCACGGCGGCTTCTGGCTCGTCATCGCCAGCTTCTTCGGCTTCGGCCTGCTGCTCTGCCTCACACCCTGCGTGTTTCCGATGGTGCCGATCCTCTCCGGCATCATCGTCAACCACGGCCACGCGGTCACGCATGCCCGCGCGTTCTGGCTGTCGCTCGCCTACGTACTCGGCATGGCGGTTACCTATGCCGCCGTCGGCGTCGCTGCCGGATTTTCGGGCACGCTGCTCTCCAGCGCCCTGCAGAATGCCTGGGTGCTGGGCTCCTTCGCACTGGTTTTCGTCGTCCTGTCGCTGTCGATGTTCGGCTTCTACGAACTGCAACTGCCCGCCGCGCTGCAAAGCCGGCTGTCGGAAAAAGCCAACCGGCAGGGCGGCAGCTTCGGCGCCATCGCCGTCATGGGCGCGCTGTCGGCGCTGATCGTCGGTCCCTGCGTGGCGGCGCCGCTGGCCGGCGCGCTGCTCTACATAGCGCAGACCAAGGATGCCGTGCTCGGCGGCGCGGCGCTGTTCGCCATGGCGCTGGGCATGGGCGCACCGCTGATCGTCGTCGGCGTCTTCTCACGCTCGCTGCTGCCCAAGGCCGGTCCGTGGATGGATGCGGTAAAGAAGTTCTTCGGCGTGATCATGCTGGCGACGGCCCTGTGGCTGGTCACGCCCGTGATTCCGGTCTGGACGCAGATGCTCGGCTGGGCGGCGCTGCTGATCGTCCCGGCGATCTACATGCATGCGCTCGACCCGCTGCCGTCCCACAGCAATAACTGGAAGCGGCTCTGGAAGGGTGTCGGCGTCCTGATGCTGCTCGCCGGCACGGCGATGCTGGCCGGCGTGCTGGGCGGCGCGCGCGATCCGCTACAGCCGCTTGGATTCCTGCGCAGCGAGGCCGCACCCGGCGTGTCGCCGCGACTGACTTTCGAGCGCGTGAAATCGGTGGCCGAGCTCGATGCCCGCATCGGCGAAGCGGCCGCCCGCGGCGAGCCGCTCATGCTCGACTTCTATGCCGACTGGTGCGTGTCCTGCAAGGAAATGGAGAAGTTCACCTTCGCCGACGCCAAGGTGCAGGCAAGGCTGGCGAACGTGCGGCTGCTCCAGGCCGACGTCACGGACAACAATGACAACGACAAGGCGCTGCTCAGGCGCTTCAATCTGTTCGGCCCGCCCGGCATCGTCTTCTTCGGCGGCGACGGCAAGGAGGTCGCCGGGGTTCGGGTGGTCGGCTACCAGCCGGCCGATCAGTTCCTGGCCACGCTGGGACAGGCGCTGCGCTGAGTCAATCCGGAACGACGGTGTGGCATACCTTCACACCGGGCAACATCGCCACGGGCTTGATTTCCCCGGGTTCCGAGATCGCTGCGCGGACGGCGGCCTGGCGGCAATGTTCGACGATTTCCGGCTTAGACAATTCACGCTCGATGATGTCGAGCGTCGCCCGGCCGATGTATTCGCTGCCCGGATCCAGCGCTTCCATGGCCTCCAGGTAGGCACGGCCGATCAGCCGGCCGAGCGGCTTCGGGTTGTAGAGCAGCTTCTTGATCAGGAACGGGTTGAGCGTCAGCGGGTTGTAATCGGCCGGCAGGTAGTCGCGCTCGATCAGCAGCTTTTCCACGGGGGTGTTGGGCTGCACGCCGATGAAGAAGATGAACGGCAGCACGTTGTCGCGGCCGAACAGCGCATACAGCTCCTTCACCTTGGCGATGGTCTTGCGTAGCGTGCAGACGGTTTCGTCGGGCGCATTGAGCGGCATGTAGAGCTTGACCTGCTGGTCCGTATGGCCGGCCGCCTTGAACATGCGGAAGGCCTCCATCTGTTGCTCGAGGGAGTACCCGAGCGTCAGGCCATCGACGATTTCCTGCGCGCCGGTGAAGGACAGGTCGATGCTGGCAATTCCGGAATCCAGCATCTTGCGCGCCAGTTCAGGTGTCAGGTGGTTCAGGCGCAGATAGCCGGACCAGGCGATATCAAGCTTTCGCGCCAGCAGCTCGTCGAGGATTAATCCGACGTGTTCGACGCTGCGCCTCGTCGAGCAGAACTGCGCATCGGTAAACCAGATGCGCCGGACGCCATAATGGTTGCGCAACGCCTCCACCTCGCGGGCGATCTCGACCGGGTCGCGGTAGCGCTGGCGGGCGCCCTCGATCTTGTTGTACAGGCAGAAATGGCACTGAAGCGGGCAGCCGCGCTTGGTATGCACGCCAATGTCGTCGCCCAGGTATTCGCGGATGGCGGGGAAGATCGACTCGATGTAGGGGAAGTCGACCGCCGTCAGGGTAGCCAGGTCGAACTCACGGTCGCGCGCCCGGTGACTCACCTGACCCTGCGCATCCTTGTAGTACAGGTCGCCGACTGGTTCCGTGAAGCCATCGACGACCGAGAGCATGGTGTCCTCGCCCTCGCCGATCACGACCACGGTGTTCGCCGGGCACTTGGCGGCGACATACTTGCCGAAGATCGATACCGCCGTGCCGCCGACGACGATGCGGCTTGCCGGCAGCAGGCGGCGCACCAGTTTCATGTAGCCGAAGTTGCGCAGGCGGCTCAGCACGTAGTCGGCCACGATCCTCGTCGCATCCCCGGCCGCCTTGAGCCGACGCCATGGATTCCGCGAGTGGTCGAAGTTCATCACCACATCGAGTGCATCGTCTTCGGGATGCGGGCCGAAGGACTGCATGTTGCGCCATGAAAACGCGACGACATCGGGCTTGAGCCGATCCAGATGCTCGGCCAGCACGCGCCGACGCTCGCGCGGCGCAATCAGCGCCAGGTCGAGCAGCTGCTGGCGGATGTCGGGACGGCGCTTGTGGATGTAGTCGGCGACATAGATGACGCCGCCCGGATAGATCTTCCAGCATGGCAGCCGAACGTATAGCACGCTGCCTGCAACTGTCGGGTCTGGTTTGGTCTCTTCCATGCGCATTCGGTCCCGGGGCGCCGGGCCAATGTCCGCGTTTTATAATGCGTCACATCTTACTCCTTCGCAGACTCCCACAATGTTCACCGGCATCGTCGCGGCCACCGGCAAAATCAGCCATTTGCAACCCATGGAAAATGGGCTGCGCCTGACCGTCGAGGCACCCGCTCTCGATCTTTCCGACGTCGCCATCGGCGACTCCATCGCACACGCCGGCGTCTGCCTGACCGTGATCGAGAAGTCCAGTGACCGCTACAAGGTCGACGTCTCGCGCGAAACGCTCCGCTGCACGGTCGGCCTCGATGCGCCGGGCGAAGTGAATCTGGAGAAGGCGATGCGGCTGTCCGACTTCATCGGCGGCCACCTGGTTTCTGGCCACGTCGATGGCGTCGGCGAGGTAGTGAAGTTCGACAGGATCGGCGAGTCGCATGAACTGGTGATCCGCGCTCCTGCGGAACTGGCAAAGTACATTGCGCGCAAGGGCTCGGTCACCGTCGATGGCGTCAGCCTTACCACCAACCGGGTCAGCGGCGCGGAGTTCTCGATCAACCTGATTCCCCATACTGTCGAGAGGACCACGCTAAAGCGCTGCAAACCCGGCGCCAGGGTCAATCTCGAAGTCGACCTGATCGCCCGATACGTCGAACGGATGCTGAATCCTGACGCGCAAGCGTAAAATCGCCCGCCCAACGACAATAATCCAGTTGAGACAGCCATGAGCATCAGCCCCATTCAGGACATCGTCGCCGACATGCGTGCCGGCCGGATGGTCATCCTCGTCGACGAGGAGGACCGCGAAAACGAGGGCGACCTGGTCCTCGCCTCCGAGCACGTCACGCCGGAGGCGATCAACTTCATGGTCACCCATGCCCGCGGTCTCGTCTGCCTGACCCTGACCGAAGCGCGCTGCCGACAGCTCGACCTGCCACTGATGGTGCGCGACAACCGCACACCGCACGGTACGGCCTTCACGATGTCCATCGAAGCCGCTGACGGTGTCACCACGGGCATTTCGGCGCACGACCGCGCCCGCACGGTTCAGGCTGCCGTAGCGAAGAACGCCAGGCCGGCCGACATCGTCCAGCCCGGCCACATCTTCCCGCTGATGGCGCAGAAGGGTGGCGTGCTGGTGCGCGCCGGCCATACCGAGGCCGGCTGCGACCTGGCCCTGATGGCCGGCCTGGAGCCTTCGGCAGTGATCTGCGAAATCATGAACGACGACGGCTCGATGGCGCGTCTGCCCCAACTCCTGGAGTTCGCCGCCAAACATCAGTTGAAGATCGGCACCATCCGCGACCTGATCCACTACCGTTCGGAGAACGAAAAGCTGGTGGAATGCGTCGCCGATCGCGAAGTCACCTGTGCCCACGGCACCTTCCGCTTGCGCGCCTACACCGACCGCACCACGGGCGAAGTGCATCTGGCGCTGTCCAAGGGCGAGATCAGCGCGGACCAGGAAACGCTGGTCCGCGTGCATGAGCCGATTTCGGTGCTCGACTTCCTGGATTGCGCCAGCAGCCGGCATAGCTTCAGCGTAGACCAGGCAATGCAGGCGATCGGCCGGCGCGGCCGTGGCGTGATCGTCCTGCTCCACCGCAAGGAAGCAGGCGGCGATCTGCTGGCTGCCCTGCGCGACGACAGCCAGAAGCCCGCTGCGAAGTGGGATCCCCGCCTGTACGGTATCGGCGCGCAGATCCTGCGCGAACTGGGCGTCGGCAAGATGCGGCTCCTGGCTTCGCCGCGCAAGATGCCGAGCATGGCGGGTTTCGGACTGGAAGTCTGCGGCTATCTCTCACCCGAGGAGGCCCTTGCATGAGCTTCAAGCCAAATGCCGGCGCGCCTGCCGCAACGGGAACGTGCGCAGACATCCGCGAGATCGAATCCAGCCTGACCGGCGCCGGCCTGCGTGTCGGCATCGTCATGGCACGCTTCAACAAGGACATCGGCGAGGGCCTGTTGTCCGGCTGCTGCCAGGAACTGCGCCGACTCGGCGTCACCGAGACGACGCTGGCAACGGTGCCCGGTGCATTGGAAATTCCTCTGGCGCTGAAAGCCATGGCGCAGAGCGGCAAGTTCGAAGCGTTGGTCGCCATCGGCTGCGTGATCCGCGGCGAGACCTATCATTTCGAGATCGTCGCCAACGAGTCGGCGCGCGGTGTCACCGAGGTACAACTGGCGACCGGCATCCCGATTGCCAACGCCGTGCTGACCACCGAGAACGACGAGCAGGCCGAGGTACGCATGCACCAGAAGGGCATGGAGGCAGCGCAATGCGCCGTCGAGATGGCCAACCTGCTGGCGGTGGTGGTCAAGTGAGCAAGTCGCCCAGGCATCGCGCCCGCGAATTCGTCGTCCAGGGGCTCTACCAGCATCTGATCGGCGGCCAGGACGAGGCGGCCATCCGCGCCCAGGCCGAATCCGTGCCCGGATTCGACAAGGTGGACAACGCACTGTATACGGCACTGCTGTCGGAAACGCTGGCCAACATCCCGCCGCTGCGCGAGGCGATCGCGCCCCATGTCGATCGCGCCTGGGACGAAGTGTCGCCGATCGAGCGCAGCATCCTGCTGCTCGGCAGCTGCGAGTTGCGTTATCACCCCGAAACGCCTTATCGCGTCGTGATCAACGAAGCCATCGAGCTGGCCAAGACCTATGGCGGCACCGATGGCCACAAGTTCGTCAACGGAGTGCTCGACAAGCTGGCGCCCGACCTGCGGCCAACCGAAACCACCACGGGCAGGGCACGCTAGCCCGGTGCGGCAATGCCGTCCGAATTTGCGCTGATCGACCGCTACTTCCGCCGCCCGACGCACCACACGGTACTCGGGGTTGGCGATGACGGCGCCATCATCCGTCCGGCACCTGGCATGGAACTGGTCATATCGACCGACATGCTGGTGTCCGGCACGCATTTCCTCGCGAATACCGATCCCGAGGACCTCGGCTGGAAGACGCTCGCCGTCAATGTCTCGGACATGGCTGCCATGGGCGCGCAGCCACGGTGGGCGCTGCTGGCCGCTGCACTGCCGGCCGCCACCGAGAGCTGGATAGCGAAGTTCGCCCGCGGCTTTTTCGCCTGCGCGGACGAGTTCGGCATCGACGTGATCGGCGGCGATACCACCCGGGGGCCGCGCAATTTCTGCGTCACCATTCTCGGCGAAGTACCTGCGGGCCAGGCGCTGCTGCGTTCGGGCGCAAGAGCCGGCGACGAGGTCTGGGTTTCCGGCACACCGGGACGCGCAGCTCTCGGCCTGGCGCACCTGCAAGGCCGGCTGGTGCTCGACGAGCCGGCGCGGACCGAATGCCTTGCCGCCCTGCATCGGCCGCAACCGCGCGTGGCGCTGGGTCTTGCGCTGCGCGGGCTGGCCACTTCGGCGATCGACGTCTCCGACGGCGTGCTGGCCGACCTCGGCCACATTCTCGAGGAGTCGAGAGTGAGCGCCAACCTGTGCATTCCCGGCCTGCCACCGCCGGGTATTGAACGCGACTGCCGCCTGTCCGGAGGCGACGACTACGAGTTGGTGTTCACGACGCCTGCGGCAAGGCATGCGGAGATCGAGGCCCTTGCCGGCCGATTGGGGTTGGCGCTCACTTGCCTTGGCATCATTGAAGGTGGCGTGTCGCCACGGCTGACTTTATCGGAACCCGACGGCGCGGCCGTCGAGATCGCGCAACTCGGCTACGACCATTTCCGGTAGGCTCCGCAGCATGGCCAAGGCGCCCGCCCCTCCCTTCGGTTTCCTGTTTCGCCATCCCGCACATCTGATCGCTTGCGGATTCGGCAGCGGCCTGTCGCCTTTCGCTCCCGGCACGGCCGGCACGCTGTTCGCGTGGGTCTCGTTTCCGTTGCTGCGCAACTATTTTCCGAGCGATGCCTGGCTCTCCGGCTTTCTGGTGTTGGCATTCTTGCTCGGCATTCCGGCTTGCCACCTGACCGGCCACAAGCTCGGCGTAACCGACCACGGTTCGATCGTCTGGGACGAGATCGTGCCGTTCTGGGCCGTGCTGCTGCTCACGCCGATGACCGGTGTTTGGCAGCTCGCGGCCTTCCTCTGGTTTCGCTTCTACGATATCGTCAAGCCGCCACCGGCACGTTATTTCGACCGCGAGGTGAAGAACGGCTTCGGCGTGATGATGGACGATCTGGTCGCGGCGGGCTACACCGTGCTGACCCTCGCCCTGTTCAAATTCCTCATCGAACGGTTCCTGTGATGGACGCCCAACTGAACGAACTTTCCCAACGGGTCGGCAATGCACTCAAGCAGCAGAGTCTGACCCTTGCAACCGTGGAATCCTGTACTGGTGGCTGGGTGGCCCAAGTGGTCACTCACACGCCAGGCAGCTCGGCGTGGTTCGAGCGCGGTTTCATCACTTACGCGAACGACGCCAAGGTCGAGATGCTGGGCGTAAGCCCGGAAACGATTGCCGAGTACGGCGCAGTGAGCGAAGAAACGGCCGCAGAAATGGCGGCAGGTGCGCTCGTAAACTCCAATGCAATGATTTCATTGGCAGTTTCCGGTGTCGCCGGTCCATCGGGTGGCTCACCGGATAAGCCAGTGGGCACCGTATGCTTCGCCTGGTGCAAGTTGGGCCGGGAACCGGAAACCGAACGCCGTCACTTCGATGGCGACCGCGATTCGATCCGCCGTCAGGCGGTCGTTTGCGTGCTGGAGGGCCTGCTGGCGCGACTGAAATAGGGGCGCAAAAACTGTGCCATAATCCATTCGGCTTCGGAGAAATACTCATGGACGACAACAAGACCAAGGCGCTGCAAGCGGCGCTGGCACAGATCGAAAAGCAGTTCGGCAAGGGCTCCATCATGAAGATGGGCGAAGGCCTTGCCACCGACGACATTCAAACGGTTTCCACCGGTTCGCTCGGGCTGGACATAGCCCTTGGCATCGGCGGCCTGCCGCGCGGCCGGGTGGTGGAAATTTACGGCCCGGAATCCTCCGGCAAGACGACGCTGTGCCTCCATGTCGTCGCCGAAATCCAGAAAGCCGGCGGTACCGCCGCCTATATCGACGCCGAAAACGCACTCGACCCCGGCTACGCCGCAAAATTGGGCGTGAACGTGCCGGATCTGCTGATTTCCCAGCCCGATACCGGCGAGCAGGGGCTCGAGATCACCGACATGCTGGTCCGTTCCGGCGGCGTCGACCTGATCGTGATCGACTCGGTGGCGGCGCTGACGCCCAAGGCCGAAATCGAAGGCGAAATGGGCGACCAATTGCCCGGCCTGCAGGCCCGCCTGATGTCGCAAGCGCTGCGCAAGCTGACCAGCAACATCAAGCGCACCAATACGCTGGTGATCTTCATCAACCAGATCCGCATGAAGATCGGCGTGATGTTCGGCAACCCCGAGACCACCACGGGCGGCAACGCGCTCAAGTTCTATGCCTCGGTGCGCATGGACATCCGCCGTACCGGCGCCATCAAGAAGGGCGACGAGGTTATCGGCAACGAGACCAAGGTCAAGGTCGTCAAGAACAAGGTGGCACCGCCGTTCCGCGAGGCACACTTCGACATCCTCTACGGGGAGGGAATTTCCCGCGAAGGAGAGGTCATCGAACTCGGTGTCGAGAAGAAGATCGTCGAGAAGTCCGGTGCCTGGTATGCCTACAACGGCGAAAAGATCGGCCAGGGCAAGGACAACGCCCGCGAGTTCCTCAAGGAGCATCCGGAAATCGCGGTCGAGATCGAAAACAAGGTACGCGCCGCGGTGGGGGTCGCCGCCATCGGCGCTGCTGCCGGCACCGAGTGAATGAGCTGAGACAGCGTGCCCTTCGATTGCTGGCGCGGCGGGAACACAGCCGCGCCGAATTGACCCGCAAGCTTGCCGCCCACGGCACCGAAGAAGAAATCACCAACGTGCTAATGCAACTGGAAACCGAGGGCCTGCTCTCGGACGCCCGCGCCGCCGGCGCTTATGTACGCGCTCACGCCAATCGCTTTGGCGCAGCCCGGCTGCGCCAGGACCTTCGTACCCGCGGTCTCGATCCGGAACTCGCCGGCGCCGACATTGCAGAGTTGGGCGATGAACTGATACGTGCGCGCCTCGTCTGGGCGAAGAAGTTCTCCGCCGCTCCGGGCGACTCCCGCGAATGGGCTCGCCATGCCCGCTTTCTTCAGGGCCGCGGCTTCGCTGCCGACGTCATCCGCAAGCTGCTGAAGGATCCGGAAGGCACGCCCGAATGAGCACGCTGGCCGTTTTCAACCTGCGCAAGAAATACAAGTCGCGCACCGTCGTGAAAGATGTCTCGTTCGACGTCCAGGGCGGTGAGGTCGTCGGCCTGCTCGGCCCCAACGGTGCCGGCAAAACGACCTGCTTCTACATGATCGTCGGTCTGGTCGCCTCGGACGGCGGCGAGATCCGCCTACAGAACGGCGACAACGAGCCCGGCGCCAACCTCACCCACATGCCGATCCACAAGCGGGCGCGTCTCGGTGTTTCGTACCTGCCCCAGGAAAACTCGGTCTTTCGCAAGTTGTCGGTAGCGGACAACGTCCGCGCCGTGCTGGAACTGCAGGAAGGCCTCGACGATGACGCCATCGACGAGCGGCTTGACGATCTGCTCCAGGACCTCCACATCTCCCATCTGCGCAACAACAAGGCGCTTTCGCTGTCGGGCGGCGAGCGGCGGCGCGTCGAAATTGCCCGCGCGCTGGCCACCAACCCGCGCTTCATCCTGCTTGATGAACCGTTCGCAGGCGTCGATCCGATCGCGGTAATCGACATCCAGAAGATCATCCGTTTCCTGAAGGAACGCGGCATCGGCGTCCTGATCACCGACCACAACGTGCGCGAAACCCTCGGCATCTGCGACCGCGCAACGATCATCAACGCCGGCGAAGTGCTGGCGGCTGGACATCCGGCCGAGATCGTCGATAATGAAAGCGTGCGGAAGGTCTATTTGGGCGAGCATTTCCGCATGTAGTGCGGTTGCGCTGTCTTATGAAACAAAGTCTCCAGCTCAGGCTCTCCCAGCATCTCGCACTGACGCCGCAATTGCAGCAGTCGATCCGGCTATTGCAGTTGTCGACGCTGGAACTCAATCAGGAAATCGATCAGGCACTACAGGACAATCCACTGCTCGAACGGGATGAAGTTGCCGAAACTCCCGCCTATGCTCCGTCCGGCGATGCAATGTCCCAGGTTCAGCAGCAGCCCACGGAGGAGCGCCCGCAGCGCGAGGCCGAGGAGGGCGCGGAGCTTGGCTGGGGCAGCGAAGTGTCCTCCGGCCACGGGTCATCATCCCGTGATCCGGATGATGACGTCGATGCCGGCGAAATCCAGGCCGCGGTCACCGGGCTACGCGAGCACCTCAATGGCCAATTGGCGTTGACCCAGCTTGGTGAACGCGAACGCGGCGTGGTCGCCTTTCTGGTCGAAGCACTCGACGATGATGGTTACCTGACCCAGAGCCTGGAGGAATTGGCCGATACCATAGACGTAAGCGATGTCGACCGGGAGGAACTCCTCGAAGAACTCTCGATCGCGTTACGGCATCTTCAGCATCTCGATCCGGCCGGGATCGGGGCGCGCAATCCGCAGGAGTGCCTCGATCTGCAATTGCAGGGCATGCCGGCATCGCCCCCGCGCGACTTGGCGCGCAGTATTGTTCGCGACCATCTCGATCAGTTCGCCGCACGGGATTTCGCGAAGATCAGGAAGGCGCTCGCCTGTAGCGACGATGAACTGCGCGATGCCCAGACGCTGATCAGGTCGCTCAACCCGCGTCCAGGTGCGCAGTATGCCCCGCTCGACACTCGCTACGTAATTCCCGACGCGGTCGTCCGCAAGATCCGTGGTATCTGGAAGGTGAGTTTGAACGGCGAGGCGATGCCGCGCCTGCGCATCAACCGCCTGTACGCCGACATACTGCAAAGCCAGCGCACGGGGCGCGGCGGCTCCGCCAGCAGCCTCGCTGGCCAGTTGCAGGAGGCCAAATGGCTGATCAAGAACGTCCAGCAGCGCTTCGATACCATCCAGCGCGTCGCCCAGGCGATCGTCGACCGCCAGCGCGCATTCTTCGATCATGGCGAAGTTGCCATGCGGCCACTGACGCTGAGGGAAATCGCCGACGCCGTCAGCCTGCATGAATCCACCATCTCGCGCGTTACCACACAGAAATACCTGGCCAGCCCGCGCGGGATATTCGAACTGAAGTATTTTTTTGGCAGTCACGTCGCTACCGACACGGGCGGGGCTGCCTCATCAACCGCGATCCGCGCGCTGATCAAGCAGCTGGTCGGCGCCGAAGACGGCCACAAGCCGCTCTCCGACGCCAGGATCGCGGAAATCCTCGGCGAGCAGGGCATCGTAGTCGCGCGACGGACCGTCGCCAAGTACCGCGAGTCCCTGAGCATCCCGCCGGTCAATCTCAGAAAGGCGCTCTAAGGAGACAACATGAACCTCAACATCACCGGTCACCACGTCGAAGTCACTCCGGCCCTGCACGACTACGTCACGGGCAAGGTCGAGCGGGTCATTCGGCATTTCGATCACGTCACCAGTGTGCATGTGGTGCTTTCGGTGCAGAAACTTAAGCAGAAGGCGGAAATTACTTTGCACGTAAAGGGCAAAGACATCTATGCCGATGCCGATCACACCGATCTTTATGCCGCCATAGACGCGCTGACGGACAAGCTTGACCGCCAAGTGCTGAAATACAAGGAAAAGGTCGGGGACCATGCGCACGACAAGCGCGCAGCGAACGAATAGGCGTTTCTTCCTGCCGGGGGTAGGGGTATACTCCGCAGCGCTTTAGCGGTGGGCCACCCCCGGCCGCAGCCAGTCAAAGATTGCCGATGAATCAAATCGCCAAACTATTGCCAACGGAAAATGTCGTTGTCGGCCTTGAGGCCAGCAGCAAGAAGCGTGTCTTCGAGCAAGCTGGCATCCTGTTCGAGAACCGGCACGGACTCGCGCGCAGCCTCGTCTACGATGCACTGTTTGCCCGCGAGAAGCTGGGATCGACAGGCTTGGGGCAGGGCATCGCAATTCCCCACGGCCGCATCAAGGGACTCAAGGAAGTGCGCGGTGCCTTTCTGCGCTTGGCGACACCCGTCCAGTTCGACGCCCCGGACGGCAAACCCGTCGGCTATGTCTTCATCCTGCTGGTTCCCGAGGCGGCCACCGAGCATCATCTGCAGCTGCTATCCGAACTGGCTCAAATGTTTTCCGACAAGACATTCCGCGAACGCCTGGCGGCGGCTCCCGACGCGGCAGCCACCCATGAGCTGTTCGCTCAGTGGTCGTGCGCCAGCTGATCGTCGCCCAACTGTTCGAACGCAATCGCAGCCGTCTCCAGCTCAACTGGGTCTGCGGTACGCTCAACCGGGCGATCACCATCACCCGTGACGACATCTCGCCTGCCGATCTGGTCGGGCACCTCAACCTGATCCACCCGGATCGCCTTCAGGTTTTGGGTTCTCCCGAGATTTCCTGGGCGTCCAAGCAAACACCCGAACGCGTCGCCAATCACATGCGCGAAGTCATCGCGGCCAAACCGCCGGCGCTGATCGTCGCTGACGGATGCGAGATCCCCCCCGCCATCCAGGCCGTATGCGAGTCCTCCGACACCCCGTTGTTCGCGACGCCGCAACAGTCCGCGGCAGTCATCGATTCGCTGCGTCTTTATGTTTCCCGACAGCTTGCCGAGACCATCACCCTGCATGGCGTCTTCATGGATGTACTGGGCATGGGCGTGATGATCACTGGCGATTCCGGCGTCGGCAAGAGTGAGCTCGCCCTCGAACTGATTTCGCGCGGCCACGGTCTGGTCGCAGACGATGTGGTCGAGGTTTCGCGCGTGTCGCTGGATATTCTCGAGGGCCGCTGCCCGGAACTGCTGCGCGACTTCATCGAGGTGCGCGGCCTCGGGCTGCTCAACATCCGCGCCGTATTCGGTGAAACCGCCTGCCGGCGCAAGATGCGCATGAAGCTGATCGTCCATCTACAGCGGCCACAGGCCGGCCCGGAAACGCAGCGCCTGCCGCTCGATGCCCAAACCGAGACGATACTCGGCGTGCCGATCCGCAAGGTCATCCTTCCGGTCGCCGCGGGCCGCAACCTCGCCGTGCTGCTCGAAGCGGCTGTGCGCTCCACCATCCTGCAACTGCGCGGCGTGGACAGCATGCAGGAGTTTCTGGACCGTCAGCAGCGGGCACTCGAATCTGATGACGGCGTCAATTAGACTGCCGCATCACCGCCGTCCTTTCTTCACAACCGCAGTTACGCCGAGGAGGTTCATATGAATCGCAATATCGCTCTGGTTGCCGCTTCGCTGTTCGCTCTCGTCACCGCTCCTGCCGCCATGGCGGGCCCTCAGCAGGAAAAAATGAAGGCTTGCAATGCCGAAGCCAAAGGCAAGACGGGCGACGAAAGGAAGGCGTTCATGAAGCAATGCCTGTCCGCCAAACAGGAGCAAGCGACGAGTGCCAAAACCGCGCAACAGGAGAAGATGAAGACCTGTAACGCCGATGCAAAGACAAAGGCCCTGAAAGGCGACGAGCGCAAGAAGTTCATGAGCAACTGCCTCAGCAACTGATCGCTGTCGGAGCGGAATTCCGGGAATGCCGGCCTGACGATGGCCGGCATTTTCTTGCCCTGGATCAGCCGACGACCTCGAATTCCAGCAGGTCGTTGCCTTCGTCTTCGCTCGAGTGGCCGAAGGAAACGCGGCCACGACCGCGCAGGATGGCTTCTTCGCCCTTCAGCACAAACTCCGGCTCGCCAAGAAACTTGACGTAAGTGCCATTGGTACTTTCGTCGACCAGTACGTATTTGTCGCGCCGCCGCTCGACGCGGCCATGGCTGCGCGAGGCGCGCGAATCAAGCGTGACCAAGTCCGCATGGGGATCGCGGCCGAACGTCGCATTCGGCTTTGTCGCGCCCAGCCACACCTCCTGGTCGCCATGCCGCAGGCGCAGGCGCGTATCCTTGACCGCGGGAGGCTGTGCCGAAAAGTGCCTGGTCAGACCCGCATCGCCCCGGCTATACAGAAGCTCGAAGACTTCGATCTCGTCGTCCTTGCCCTGTGCCGTTATGGTGTCTACGGCTCGCGTCATTTCCTGAAGGTCTGGCGGCAACAGTGCAACCGTTTCGGCAGTGGTAAGCGCCTGGCCAGCCTTGGCCAGCCCAGCCAGACGCGACGCGATATTGACGGTGTCACCAACGATGTCGTCGTTTTCCTCGATAACCTCGCCGTGGTGAAAGCCGATCCGGATCGCCAGACTGATTCCGGACACCGGCGGCAGCGCATCGACACGTTGCTGGATTTCACCGGCCGCCTGAACGGCAGTCTCGGCAGAGTCGAAAGCCACCGTCAGTTCATCGCCGACCGCCTTGACGATGCGCCCCTTCGTCGCTTCGGCTGCCCGCACCATGCGGCGCATGCAGCGTTCGACCGCATGCAGTGCCTCGGCATCGCCAAGTTTTTCATGCAAGCGTGAACTGCCGCAAATATCGGCAAATAGCACGCTGATGCTGCGCGGTTCCATGCTCATGGCCTGGCCTGATTCTCCGTGTATACCCCTTGCGCTGCGCCCAGGGCTGCTTCCTTGTCTACCGCCAGCCCCATTCCGGACAGCACATCCGAAAGGGCGGCAAGACACAGCTTGACGTTCTCGGTTCGCGCCGAATAACCCATCAAACCGAAGCGCCAGACCTTGCCCGCCAGCGGGCCGAGTCCGGCGCCGATTTCGAGATCGTATCTGTCAAGCAACTGTTTGCGCACGGCGGCCTCGTCGACGCCAGCCGGGATATGGACGGCGTTTAGCTGTGGCAATCGGGCGTCCTCACGCACCAGAAACTCGAGGCCCAGCACGTCGAAGCCTGCCTTCAGGGCCCGATGATGCAGGCGATGGCGCGCCCAGGCGTTCTCCAGGCCCTCGTCCTTGAGCATCACCAGCGACTCGTGCAGCGCAAAGAGACTGTTTACCGGGGCAGTATGGTGATAGGTGCGCTTGCCGCCCGGCGCGCTCCAGTACTCTAGGACCAGTCCGAGGTCCATGAACCAGCTCGGCACTTTCTGGCGGCGCGCCTTGACTCGCTCGACGACGCGTTCGCTGAATGTCACCGGCGCCAGGCCAGGCACACAGGAAAGGCATTTCTGGCTGCCGGAGTAGATGGCGTCGGCACCCCACGCATCGGCGAGTACGGGCGTGCCGCCAAGCGAGG
>JAEHDA010000155.1 GCA_016880655.1 Rhodocyclaceae bacterium | reverse complement strand
GCGGCGGAGCAGGGGCCCCATCTTTGGGGATGCGACCCGCGAAGGGCGCCGGGCCTCCGACATGATGTTCATGGCTATCGTGACGACGGTCATCGAGGAGGCGACATGAGCGCCCAGGTAGCCCAGGTCGAGCTCGCGCCGCCGCCGAGCGGGCCGGTTCCTTACCCGCGCGAGTTCTCCATCCAGCTCCTGACCGACATGGTGCGCATCCGGCGGCTGGAGGAAAAGTGCGCCGAGCTTTACGGCGCGGGCAAGATCCGCGGCTTCCTACACCTCTACATCGGCGAGGAGGCGGTCGCGGCGGGCGCGCTGCCGGCGCTCGCGCCCGGGGACAACGTGGTCGCCACCTATCGCGAGCACGGCCACGCGCTGGTGCGCGGCATGTCGATGAACGCCATCATGGCCGAGATGTACGGCAAGCGCGAAGGCTGCGCCCGCGGCCGCGGCGGTTCGATGCACCTGTTCGACTCGGCAACGCGGCTCTACGGCGGCAACGCCATCGTCGGCGGCGGCCTGCCGCTGGCCACCGGGCTGGCGTTGGCGGCCAGGATGCAGCATGAGGATCGCGTCACCGCCTGCTTCTTCGGCGACGGCGCGGTCGCCGAGGGCGCCTTCCACGAGTCGCTGAATCTTGCAGCGCTCTGGAAACTGCCGGTGCTGTTCTGCTGCGAGAACAACCTCTACGGCATGGGCACGGCGATCGAGCGCGCGGAGTCTCAGACCGACCTTTGCGCCAAGGCCCGTTCCTACGACATGCCGGCGCTTTCCGCCGACGGCATGGACATCGTGTCCGCATACGAGACGACGAAGGAAGCCGTCGCGATGATCGGCCAGGGTCCGGTGTTCGTCGAGTACCGGACCTACCGCTACCGTGCGCACTCGATGTTCGATGCCGAGCTCTACCGGCAGAAGGCCGAGGTCGAGGAATGGAAGACGCGCGGGCCGATCCACACCTTCACGGCGCGGCTCAAGGCCGAAGGCAAGCTGACGGAGGAGGAGTTCCTCGCCCTGGATGCCCGCGCCGCGGCCGAGGTCGCGGCGGCAGTCGCCTTTGCCGAAGCGGGAACCTGGGAACCCGTCGAAGATCTGCTCAAGGATGTTCATACGCCATGACCCGCAAACTCGGCTACCGCGAAGCGATGCGCGAGGCGATGCACGAGGCGCTCGCCAGCGATCCGCGCGTCTTCCTGATGGGCGAGGATGTCGGCCGCTACGGCGGAACCTACGCCTTTTCCAAGGGCTTCCTCGACGAGTTCGGCCCCGAGCGCATCCGCGACACGCCGCTGTCCGAACTCGCCTTCGTCGGCGCGGGCATCGGCGCGGCGCTCGGTGGTCTGCGGCCCATCGTCGAGGTGATGACGGTGAACTTCAGCCTGCTGGCGCTCGATCAGATCGTCAATACCGCCGCGCTCTATCGCCACATGTCCGGCGGGCAGTTTTCGGTGCCGCTGGTGATCCGCATGGCCACCGGCGCCGGACGCCAGGTGGCGGCCCAGCACTCGCACAGCCTCGAAGGCTGGTACGCCCACATTCCCGGCATCAAGGTGCTGGCCCCTGCGACCGTCGAGGACGCGCGCGGCATGCTGGCGCCGGCACTGGCCGACCCCGACCCGGTGGTCATCTTCGAGCACGCCGGCCTGTTCAACCTGGAAGGCGAGGTGCCGGATGATTGCACGGTCGACATCGCCGGCGCGAAAGTCAGGCGCGGCGGCACGGCGGTATCGATCATCACCTACGGCGGCTCGCTGCCCAAGGCGCTGGCGGCGGCGGAGACGCTGGCCGCCGAAGGGGTCGACGCCGAGGTCGTAGACCTGCGCGTGCTGCGACCGCTCGACACCGCGACCATCGTCGCCTCGGTGGCGAAGTGCCGTCGGGCGGTCATCGTCGACGAAGGCTGGCGCAGCGGCAGTCTGGCCGCCGAAGTTATGGCGCGCATCATGGAGAATGCCTTCTTCGAACTCGATGCGCCGGTGGCGCGGGTATGCAGCGAGGAGGTACCGATTCCCTACGCCAGGCATCTCGAAGAGGCGGCGCTGCCGCAGCCTGAGAAGATCGTCGCCGCCGTGAAGGGATTGTTCGCATGATCGAATTCAAGCTTCCCGCGCTCGGCGCCGACATGGACGAAGGCACGCTCGTGGAGTGGAAGGTCAAGGCCGGCGATGCGGTGAAGAAGGGCCAGGTGGTCGCCGTGCTCGACACCACCAAGGCCGCGGTCGATGTCGAATGCTGGCAGGACGGCACGGTGTACGAACTGATCGCCCAGCCCGGCGACAAGATGCCGGTCGGCACGCTGATGGCCACGCTGCTCGAACCGGGCGAGGCTGCGCCCGAAAAAGTCAGCCGTGGCGGTACGCCGCCCCGGCGGCGCATGGTGAGCCCGGCGGCGCGCAAGGCGGCGGCGGAGCGCGGCGTGGACCTGGATCGCGTCGTCGGCACGGGACCGCAGGGCGCGGTGACGCTGGACGACGTCGGGAAGGCGGCGCCGAAGGCCGCGGCGCCGGCGACAAGGCCGCCGAAATGCGCAAGGCCATCGCTGCGGCGATGGCCCGCTCGAAGCGCGAAATCCCCCACTACTACGTTGCCGAGGACATCCCGCTGGCGAAGGCGCTGGCCTGGTTGCAGGAGGCGAACGCGCAGCGGCCGATGGCCGAGCGCCTGCTGCCCGCCGCGCTGCTGCTGAAGGCGGTGGCGGTGACGCTGAAACGCTATCCCGAACTGAACGGCCATTGGCGCGACGGCGCGTATCGGCCGGCGGCGCAGGTCAACCTCGGCGTGGCGATCTCGCTGCGCCAGGGCGGGCTGATCGCGCCGGCGCTGCTCGACGCCGGCGGCAAGCCGCTGACGCAGCTGATGCAGGAAATGACCGACCTGGTGGCGCGTGCGCGCGCCGGCTCGCTGAAAAGCTCGGAGCTGGCCGAGGGCACGATCACCGTCACCAACCTCGGCGACCAGGGCAGCGACTCGGTGTTCGGCATCATCTATCCGCCGCAGGTGGCGCTGGTCGGTTTCGGTCGCATCGCCGAACGGCCGGCAGTCGACAATGGCAGGATCATGCCGCTGCCGATGGTCACGGCCAGCCTGTCGGCCGACCATCGCGTGTCCGACGGCCACCGCGGCGCGCTGTTCCTGCGCGACCTGGCCGATCTGCTGCAACGTCCCGGGGAGATCGACGAATGAGCGCCGACGAAATTCGCGCCATCGTCATCGCGACGCTGAAATCCATCGCCCCGGAAGTCGAGGCCGGCGAGTTGCGCGGCGACCGGCCCTTGCGCAACCAGGTCGACCTGGATTCCATGGACTGGCTGAACTTCCTGCTCGGGCTGAACAGGAAACTCGGCGTCGAGATTCCCGAAGCGGACTACCGGAAGCTCGTCACGCTGGACGACATCCTCGCATATCTCGCGGCCAGGCTTGCGTAGCGCTCGGCGGCCGGCAGCCCCATGATCCGAAGGGGAATTCCGGCTTGCCCGGCGGGCGGGGAACCCGGATAATTCGTCCTTTGCAGCGACGGGCTGATCCGGTTTGCGGGTCGGCCTTTTTCATCCAAATAACGAGAGTGCGAGAATCCATGGCAGCAGTGATGCCCCAGTCGGCCCCGGTACCCAAAGGCGGCCGGCTTCTACTTTCCGGCAACGAGGCTGTTGCCCGCGCCGTTTGGGAATCCGGCTGCCGCGTTGCCGCCGCCTATCCCGGCACGCCGTCGACCGAGATGCTGGAAGTCATTTCGACCTATCCGGACATTTACGCCGAGTGGTCGGTGAACGAGAAGGTTTCCCTGGAGGTGGCGATCGGCGCGGCCTTCGCCGGTTCGCGTTCCTTCTGCGCCATGAAGCACGTCGGCATGAACGTCGCCTCCGACGCGCTGATGACGCTGACCCTGACCGGCGTGGTCGGCGGCTTGGTGATCGCCATCGCCGACGACGTCGGCCTGTCCTCGTCGCAGAACGAGCAGGACTCGCGCTACTGGGGCCGCTTCGCGCACCTGCCGATGTTCGAGCCTTCCGACTCGCAGGAAGCCTACGAGATGACCAAGGCGGCCTTCGACTTCTCCGAGAAGTTCCAGGTGCCGGTGATCCTGCGCATGACGACCCGCATCAACCACGTCAAGGCGCTGGTCACCGTCGGCGAGCGCGTCGCGCATGCCGCGACCGGTTTCAAGAAGGAACCGGCGCGCTGGGTGATGACCCCGGCCGGTGCCGGCAAGCGCATTCCGCTGATGTTCGAGCGCGACAAGGCGTTGCGTGCCGAGGCGGAAACTTCGGCGCTCAATTTCGTCGAAACGGGCAAGGACCGCCGCGTCGGTTTCGTCGCCTCCGGTCCCGCCTGGATGCACGTGCGCGAGTCCTTCCCCGATGCGCCGACGCTGAAGCTGGGCTTCTCCTGCCCGGTGCCGGTCGAGAAGGTCCGCGCTTTTGCCGCCACGGTCGACACGCTGGTGGTGGTCGAGGAAGTCGAGCCGCTGGTCGAGGGCGAACTCAAGGCCGCCGGCATCGAATGCCACGGCAAGGACATCCTGCCGCGCCAGGGCGAACTGGCGCCCAACGTGCTCAAGCCGGCGATCGCCAGATTGCTCGGCGAACCGGTGCCCGAGGGCATCACGCCGGCGGCGCAAGTGTTCCCGCGGCCGCCGACCATGTGCGTGGCCTGCCCGCACCTTGGCGTCTATTACACGCTGGCGCAGATCAAGAACATCACCATCTCCGGCGACATCGGCTGCTACACGCTCGGCGCCGGCCATCCGTGGAATGCGCTCGACACGACGATCTCGATGGGTGCCTCGATGGGCATCGCGCTCGGCCTCGACAAGGGTCGTGCCGAAGCGGACAAGGACAAGCGCATCCTCGCCGTGATCGGCGACTCGACCTTCCTGCACATGGGCATGCAGGGCCTGCTCGACATCGTCTACAACGGCGGCAACGTCACCGTGATGCTGCTCGACAACCGCGCGGTCGGCATGACCGGCGGCCAGGCCAACCCGGGGTCGGGCAAGGGCATCCATGGCCAGGAGACGCCGCGCGTCGACTTCGCCAAGCTGGTCGAATCGCTGGGCGTGAAGAAGGAGCGCATCCACGTCGTCGATCCCTACCAGTTGCCGGTCCTGTTCAAGACCATCCGCGAAGAGATCAAGGTGCCGGAGGTGTCGGTGATCATCACCGACCAGCCCTGCGTGCTGATCGACGACTACAAGAAGCAGAAGCCCTTCGAGGTCATCGACGCCAAGTGCACCGGTTGCGGCAACTGCGTCGACGTCGGCTGCCCGGCGATCCACGTCACCCGCCGCGAGAAGGCGGTCAAGCCCTCCGGCAAGGAAGTCGAACTGCAATTCGTGAACATCGAGACGACGGTCTGCACTGGCTGCGGGCTGTGCGTGCAGCCCTGCGCGCCGGAAGCCATCGTCCATGCCGACCTGACCAGGCCGATGCGGCTGGTCAGGCACTGAGGTAACGATATGAATGATGTAACCAATATCCTTGTGGTCGGCATCGGCGGCCAGGGCGTCATGACCGCCACCGAAATCCTCGCCGAGGCCGCCATCGCGCTCGGCCACGACGCCAAGAAGACCGAAGTCGCCGGCATGGCCCAGCGCGGCGGCGTGGTGTCCTCGCACCTGCGCTTCGGCCCCAGGGTGCTGTCGCCGCAGATCATGGCCGGCACGGCCGACCTGCTGGTCGGCTTCGAGGCCGCCGAGACGATGCGCTGGTGCCACTACCTGAAGCCGGGCGGGCTGGTGCTGATGAACACCGCGCGGCTGGTACCGCCGGTGGTCGACCTCGGCCTCTACGATTATCCGGACGATCCCATCGCCGAGATCAAGTCGCGCGGCTACCAGGTGCATGCCTTCGACGCCATGGCCATCGCGCTGGAACTCGGCGACGTGCGCCTGGGCAACACGGTGATGCTCGGCGCCATGGCCGACCACCTGCCGTTTCCGCCGCAGGTGCTGCTCGACGCGATACTCAAGCGCTTCGCGGCACGCAAACCGCACATGGTCGAAGTGAATCGCAAGGCCTTCGAGGCCGGCCGGGCCGCGGACAAGGCAGCCCATCAGCAACAACACGCGGAGGCAGCAGCATGACGGCGCGCATCATCGACGGCAACGCCCTGTCGGCAAAGATTCGCGAACACCTGGCCGAGCGCGCCACCGCGCTGAAAGTCAGCCGTGGTGTTACGCCATGCCTGGCCGTGATCCTCGTCGGCGAAGACCCGGCCTCGCAGGTCTACGTGCGCAACAAGGTGGCCGGCTGCGAGAAAGCCGGTTTCCGCTCGATCAAGCAGGTCTACCCGGCCAACGTCGAGCCCGTGACGGTGCTGGCCAAGATCGCCGAGCTGAACGCCGATCCCTCGGTGCATGGCATCCTGGTGCAATTGCCGCTGCCGAAACATTTCGATTCCGAGGCAGTGCTCGAAGCGATCTCGCCCGAGAAGGACGTCGACGGTTTTCACGCCGAGAACGTCGGCGCGCTGATGCAGGGCAACCCGCGCTTCATTCCCTGCACGCCCTACGGCGTGATGAAGATGCTGGAGTCCGAAGGCGTCAAGATCGCCGGCGCCGAGGCGGTGGTGGTCGGCCGCAGCAACATCGTCGGCAAGCCGATGGCCATGCTGCTGCTGGCGCAGAGCGCCACGGTGACGATCTGCCATTCGCGCTCGAAGGATCTCGCCTTCCACACCCGTCGCGCCGACATCCTGGTCGCGGCGGTCGGCAAGGAGCGCATGATCACCGGCGACATGATCAAGCCTGGCGCGACGGTGATCGACGTCGGCATGAACCGCTACGCCAGCGGGCCGAACGCGGGCAAGCTGTGCGGCGACGTGGACTTCGAAACCGCGAAGGAAGTGGCGGGCCTGATCACGCCCGTGCCCGGCGGCGTCGGCCCGATGACCATCACCATGCTCCTGACCAACACCATGGAATCCGCTGAGAGGACTTTGAAATGAGCAAGAAGGCGCCGCTGGTAGGCATCGTCATGGGTTCGGACTCCGACTGGCCGATCATGAAGGCCTGCGCCGAGACGCTGAAGCAATTCGGCGTCGCGCACGAAGCCAAGGTGCTGTCGGCGCATCGCACGCCCGACGCCGCGCTCGACTACGCGGCGAGTGCGCAGGCGCGCGGCATGAGGGTGTTGATCGGCGCCGCCGGCGGCGCGGCGCACCTGGCCGGCGTGCTGGCGGCCAAGACGGAGTTGCCCGTACTGGCCGTGCCCATGCCCTCGAAACACCTTGGTGGTTTCGATTCGCTGCTGGCGATGGTGCAGATGCCCGGCGGCATTCCGGTCGCCACCTTCGCCATCGGCGAAGCCGGCGCGACCAATGCCGCGCTGTTTGCGGTATCCATGCTGGCGCTCTCCGATGCCGACATGGCGAAGAAGCTGTCGGCGTTCCGCATCAAGCAGACGGAGAAGGTGCTGGCGAAAACACTGCCGGAAGTTTGATGTCCGGGCAGATCGAAAAGGCGGCGGCACTGCTGCACGCGGGCGAACTGGTCGCCTTTCCGACCGAGACGGTTTACGGCCTCGGCGCCGATGCGTCGAATCCCGAGGCGGTCAGCAAGATCTTCGCGGCCAAGGGCCGCCCCGCCGATCATCCGCTGATCGTCCACATTCCGGGCGCCGAACATCTCGAACGCTGGGCGCGCGAGATTCCCGAAACCGCGCATGCGCTGGCCAAGGCCTTCTGGCCCGGACCGCTGACCCTGATCCTGAAGCGCCAGCCGAACGTGCCGGACGCGGTGACCGGCGGCCAGGATACCGTCGGCATCCGCGTGCCCAGCCATCCGCTGGCGCTGGAACTGCTGCACGCCTTCGGTGGCGGCATCGCCGCGCCCTCGGCCAACCGCTACGGCCACGTCAGCCCGACCACCGCGCAGCACGTGCATGACGAACTGGGGGATGCCGTGGCGATGATCCTCGATGGCGGCCCCTGTCGCGTCGGCATCGAGTCGACCATCGTCGACCTGACCGGTACGCAGGCGCACATCCTGCGGCCCGGCATGGTCTCGGCCTTCGATCTCGGCCGCGTGCTTGGCCGTATCCCCGACGCAGGCGGCCGGGACAGTCCGCGTGTTTCGGGTTCGCTGGAAGCGCACTACGCGCCACGCACGCCGCTGGCGCTGCTGCAACCCGACGTGGTGATCTTTGCCGTGCGCGAGGCGCTCGCCGCCGACCAACGGATCGGCGTCATCGCGCCGATGGCCTGTCCGCTGTCCGACGAACGCATCGTCTGGCGGCAGATTTCGGGTGAGGCCGCAGGCTTTGCCCACGACATCTACGCGCTGCTGCGCGATCTCGACAGTCTCGGCCTCGCCCGCATCGTCGTCCAGAAGCCGCCGCAGAACGAGAACTGGCGCGCGGTCAACGACCGCCTGCAACGCGCCGTCGCCGGTTCCGGCGCTGGCTGATTCCGGATAGCTCGGCCGCCAACACGGCGTACCGCCACGGCTGACTTTTGTGGGGCGGCTTCGAAGGGTTGCCGGAGCAGTTGTAAGTTCGACTCGCGCTTACTTCGCGATGCCAAGGAACACGGCCATGCAGCGCTCGACTTCGATCAGAAGGTCCTGATCGAGCCGCCCGAAGCTGGGGCCGAGTTTGTCGCGTTTCACCGTCATGATCTTGTCGACCATGACTTGCGATGGCACCCTCAAGCCGTTCAGTTCACTGGGCTGGACGGTGACGCGGAACAGCGGGGCGTCGACCAGCGTACTGGACACCAGCAGAACGGTAACGGTCGGGTGCTCGTCGAACTGGTTGGCCTGGACGACCAAGGCCGGGCGGGGCTTGCCGAAGTCGCCCGGCATGGCAATGGTGACAAAGTCGCCCCGCATCAGTCGGTCGCGGCATCCACGTCGGATAGTGCCTCATCCATGAAGCGCTGTAGATCGGCGTCGTCGGCGTCCGAAGCTGCGGCCAGGCGCGACTGGCGCCGGCACTCTTCCGTAAAATTCGGTCGCCGGGTATCGGGAACCCAGATCTGGATCGGCCGAAGTCCCGCCATCCGCAGCGCTTCGCGGTGCTTCTGGACCCGGCTGTTCACATTGGCCGTCATGGCGAGCCTCCTTGTCTGTTACATGTAACAGATTACGCCAGTTTAGCGTTACATGCAACAGCGGAATTGGCTTCTGCGCCGGTCAGAAGGCAGGGACCGTTCCGGCCTCAGACGCAGGCGCCGTCCTCGGTCATGCCTTCGGGCTTGTCCTTCTTCGGCTTGATGAACTGCTCGCGGGAGACGCCCATCCACATCACCAGCGGGCTGGCGACCAGCACCGAGGAGTAGATGCCGAACAGGATGCCGATGGTCAGCGCCAGCGCGAAGTAGTGCAGCGCGACGCCGCCGAAGACGAGCATCGAGGTGACCATCATCTGGGTACAGCCGTGGGTGATGATGGTGCGTGAAATCGTACTGGTGATGGCGTGGTTGAGCACCTCGGGCGTGGTCAGGCCGCGCTTCTTCTTGAAGGTTTCGCGCACCCGGTCGAACACCACCACCGATTCGTTCACCGAGTAGCCGAGCACCGCCAGCACGGCGGCCAGCACCGGCAGCGAGAACTCCCACTGGAAGAAGGCGAAGAAGCCGAGGATGATCACCACGTCGTGCAGGTTGGCGATGATGGCCGAGATGGCGAAGCGCCATTCGAAGCGGATCGCCAGGTAGATGACGATGCCGATGACGACCAGCAGCAGGGCCATGGCGCCGTCGGTGGCGAGTTCCTTGCCGACCTGCGGGCCGACGAACTCGACGCGCTTCAGGGTCGGCACATCCGCCGTATCGCCACCACTGACTTTCGCGATCGATTCCATGACCCGTTCGCCGACCTTGGCCGTTTCGGCGTCCTTCGCCAGCGGCACGCGGATCAGCACGTCGCGCGAGGAACCGAAGTTCAGCACCTGGATGTCGGCAAAGCCGTCGGCGTCCATCTGCTTGCGGATCTTCTCCAGGTCCGGCGCTTGCGCGTAACTGACCTCGAGCAGCGTGCCGCCGGTGAATTCGATCGACAGATGCAGGCCCTTGGTGGCGAGGAAGAATACGGCGGCGATGAACGTGACCAGCGAGATGACGTTGAACACCAGCGCGTGGCGCATGAAGGGGATGTCTTTGCGGATGCGGAAGAATTCCATGATGGTTTCCCCTTACTTGGCCGGGTCGGTTGTGGTGTCCGGCTTCCACAACTGGCCGATGGACAGGGCGGCGAGCTTCTTGCGACGGCCGTAGATGAGGTTGATCAGGCCGCGCGACACGACCACGGCGCTGAAGATCGAGGTGAGGATGCCGAGGCAGTGCACCACGGCGAAGCCGCGTACCGGACCGGAGCCGAAGATCAGCAGCATGATGCCGACGATGAGCGTCGTCACGTTCGAGTCGACGATGGTCGCCCAGGCGCGTTCGTAGCCGGCGGTGATGGCCGCCTGCGGCGTGCTGCCGCCGCGCAGTTCCTCGCGCACGCGTTCGTTGATCAGCACGTTGGCGTCGATGGCCATGCCCAGCGCCAGGGCGATGGCGGCGATGCCAGGCAGCGTCAGCGTCGCCTGCAACAGCGAGAGCAGCGCGACCAGGAACAGCAGGTTGGCCGACAGTGCCACCACCGAGACGAAGCCGAACAGCAGGTAGTAGAGGCTCATGAAGGCCGCGATCGCCACGAAGCCCCACATCGTCGAATTGAAGCCCTTGGCGATGTTGTCGGCGCCGAGCGACGGGCCGATGGTGCGTTCCTCGATGATGTCCATCGGTGCCGCCAGCGAACCGGCGCGCAGCAGCAGGGCGACGTCGTTGGCCTCCGTCGTGCTCATGCGGCCGGAAATCTGCACCCGGCCGCCGCCGATCTCGGTGCGGATCACCGGGGCCGTCACCACTTCGCCCTTGCCCTTCTCGATCAGCAGGATGGCCATGCGCTTGCCGACGTTGTCGCGGGTGACGTCCTTGAAAATGCGCGCGCCGGCCGAGTCGAGCGTCAGGTGCACGGCGGGTTCCTGCGTCTGGTTGTCGAAGCCGGGCTGGGCGTCGGTGAGGCGGTCGCCGGTCAGCACCACCTGCTTTTTCACCAGCAGCGGCCGGCCGCCGCGCTCGACGTAATACTCGGTGCCGATCGGCGGCTGGCCCTTGGCGGCCTGCTCCATCACCGTCGGGTTCGCCGAGCTCTCGTCGTCGACCAGGCGTACTTCCAGCGTGGCGGTACGGCCGAGGATGTCCTTGGCCTTGGCGGTGTCCTGCACGCCGGGCAGCTGCACGACGATGCGGTCGGCGCCCTGCTGCTGGATGACCGGCTCGGCGACGCCGAGCTCGTTGATCCGGTTGTGCAGCGTGGTGATGTTCTGCTTGAGGGCGAATTCCTGGATGCGCTTTTCGGCCTGCGGCTTCAATGTCGCCACCAGCTTGAAGTCGCCGGCGTTGCCCGAGTCCTGCGCCTCGACCAGGCTCAGGTCGCCCTGGGTATTCTCGATGGCGGCCTTGGCCGCGACACGGGTGTCCGCATCGCGGAACTTGATGGCGATGGTTTCGCGCTCGCGCGTGACGCCGCCGTGGCGGATGTTCTTGTCGCGCAGCAGGGTGCGCAGGTCGGCCGACGTCGAATCGAGGCGCTTGGTGATCGCGCCCTTCATGTCGACCTGGAGCAGGAAGTGCACGCCGCCGCGCAGGTCGAGGCCGAGGTACATGGGCAGCGCGTTGATGCCGGTCAGCCAGGCCGGCGAAGCCGACAGCAGGTTGAGGGCCACGCTGTACGAGGCATTGGCCGGATCGGGATTCAGCGCCTTCTCGATGGCGTCCTTCGCCTTCAACTGAGTGTCGGTGTCGGCGAGGCGGACGCGGATGCTGTTCGGGTCGGCGAACAGGCCGTTGTGGGCAACGCCGGCCGTCTTCAGCGTGCCTTCGACGCGCGACAGCAGTTGCGTGTCGACCTTGATGGTGGCCTTGACGCTGGACACCTGGACGGCAGGCACTTCGCCGAAGAAGTTCGGCAGCGTGTAGAGCAGGCCGAGAACGAGCGCGACGACGATGATCGCGTTCTTCCAGAGCGGGAATCGGTTCATGACGAAGCACCGGCGCCGATGCCCGCGGGCATCGGCGACAAGAGGAAAATCAAAGGGTCTTCAGCGTGCCCTTGGGCAGCAGGGCGCCGATGGCCTGCTTCTGCACCGTAACCTCGACCGGGCCGTTCTTGCCTTCGGCCACTTCGACGGTGATGTAGTTCTCGCTGATCTTGCTGATGCGGCCGACGATGCCGCCCTGGGTGACGACTTCATCGCCCTTGGCCAGTTCGCCGACCATCTTCTGGTGTTCCTTGGCCTTCTTCATCTGGGGCCGGATCATCAGGAACCAGAGCACGACGAACATCAGGATGATGGGCAGCATGCCCATCAGGCCGCCCATCGGGTCTTGGGCGGCGGGCGCGGCTTGGGCGAACGCGTTGGAAATCAGCATGTTGTACTCCAATAGGATACGGGCAAGGCGGGCATTATACCGGCCCGCGGGCGCGGTTCCGGTGGAATTCCAGGGTATGGGCGGACAGGCGGTTTTCAACGATCGCCGATCGCAATTCCGTCATCAAGGTCTGGTAGTAGAACAGGTTGTGGATGGTGTTCAGCCGGGCGCCGAGGATTTCGCCGACGCGATGCAGGTGGTGCAGGTAGGCGCGGCTGAAATTGCGGCAGCAGTAACAGCCGCAGGTCTCGTCGAGCGGCCGGGTGTCCTGCTTGTAGCAGGCGTTCTTGATGCGCACGTCGCCGTAGCGGGTGAACAGGTGGCCGTTGCGCGCGTTGCGGGTCGGCATCACGCAGTCGAACATGTCGATGCCCTGCGCCACCGCGTAGACGATGTCCTCCGGCGTGCCGACACCCATCAGGTATCTCGGCTTGTGCGCGGGCAGGCGCGGCGCAGTGTGGGCGAGGATGCGCTCGAAGTCCTCCTTCGGTTCGCCGACCGAGAGACCGCCGATGGCCATGCCATCGAAGCCGATGGCATCGAGCCCCGCCAGCGATTCGTTGCGGAGACTCTCGTACATGCCGCCCTGGACGATGCCGAACAGGGCGTTGGCATTGTTCAGTCGATCATGTTCGTCGCGCGAACGCCGCGCCCAGCGCAAGCTGAGGCGCATCGATTCGGCGGCTTCCTTTACGCTGGCCGGGTAGGGCGTGCATTCGTCGAAGATCATCACCACGTCGGAGTTCAGCACGTGCTGGATCTGCATCGAATCCTCGGGACGCATGAACAGGCGATCACCATTGATCGGCGACTGGAACTTCACGCCCTCTTCGGTGATCTTGCGCAGTTCGCCGAGCGAAAACACCTGGAAGCCGCCCGAGTCGGTGAGGATGGGTTTGTCCCAGCCCATGAAGCGGTGCAGGCCGCCGTGGGCGCGGACGACATCCAGCCCCGGCCGCAGCCAGAGGTGGAAGGTGTTGCCGAGCACGATCTGCGCACCGATTTCGAGCAGTTCGTTCGGCGCCATGGCCTTCACCGTGCCGTAGGTGCCGACCGGCATGAACACGGGTGTTTCAATCGTGCCGTGGGCGAGGGTCAGGGTGCCGCGGCGCGCGGCGCCGTCGGTGGCGTGGAGGTCGAACCTCACGAACGCCAGTGCGGGGGGAAGGTCTTGTCGACGAAGGGCAGCGCCTCGATGCGCGCGGCCCATTGCGCGATGGCCGGCGGCAGGATGCCCTCGAGCCTCGAGGCCGGCTTCTTCGCCCCGATGCGCTTCACGTAGGCGATGTCCGGGTACATCACGAAGTCGGCGGCCGAGGGTTGCGCGCCCGCCAGGAACGGCCCGCGCAGCTCGCG
>JAEHDA010000154.1 GCA_016880655.1 Rhodocyclaceae bacterium | reverse complement strand
GACATCTTCGGCAAGACGCCGATCTGGCGTTCGATCCGCATACTCAAGGGCATCTATTACGTCACGGCGCTCGCCAATCCCCGCCGGGCCTGGATGGCCTGGAAGAAGCGGCAGTTCAACATCCGGCCGGTCGAGGACGCGGAGATGGGCAACGCATGATCGAAGCCATGCCGGTGGCGCACTCGCGCTTGTCGCCGCCACAACTGGCCGGACTTTCCGACGCCCAGCGGCAGCGCCTGCTGGGTGTCACCTGCATTGGCGGGCCGGCAGAGGCCTGGCATGGGGAGTTGCCGGTGCAGAACGTCGCCGCGCCGCTGCTCGGCCGCTCGGCCGGAGCACTCAACGAAGTCTGGTACAGCGCCGAGTCGTGCCGCTCGGGAGAATTCGCCGGCATTCGTTTCCGCGTCGACGATAACGTGCTCTATGGCGTGCTCGATGTCGAGGAATCCGCTTTTCGCGGCAGCCCGCTACCGCTACAGCATGCTGCGGAGGATGCCTACCGGCGCATCTTCGCGCTGCTCGATCGCGAGTCCTACCCGCACCTGTGGCGAGCCTGGAACTACCTCGCCGACATCAACGCGGAGCGGAATGGCCTGGAGCGCTACCGCCAGTTCAATATCGGCCGCCACGATGCATTTCTGGCCAGCGGGCGACTGGCCCGCGGCAACGTCCCGGCGGCATGCGCGCTGGGCACCTTGCGCGGCCCGCTGACCATAGCGTTCATGGCCGGACGGACGGCGCCGACGCCGATCGAGAATCCCCGCCAGGTGAGTGCCTACGAGTACCCGGCGATCTACGGCCCGCGCAGCCCGACCTTCTCCCGCGCGGCCTTCGCACAGCTGCCCGGCCAGGAGCTCCTCTTCATTTCCGGCACCGCCAGCATCGTCGGCCACCAGACCACGCATGTCGGCGACGTCGCCGGCCAGGCGCGCGAAACGCTGGCCAACATCGCCGCTTTGCTGGAATCCGCCAATGGCAAGACGCGCTCGACGCCCTACGCGCTGGCCGAGCTGTCCCTGCGCGCCTACATTCGGCGGGCCGAGGACTACCCCTGCGCGCAGGCCATCATCGAGGAGCAGGTCGGTGCCGACGCCTCGGTGGTCTACGTTCAGGCGGACATCTGCCGCAGCGACCTGCTGGTCGAGATCGAGGCGATGGCTTCGCACACCATGGGAAATTGCTGACGTGACTTCGAGAAGTTCGAGGGTAGCCGCCTTGCTGGCGGCGTTGTTGCCGGTCGTCGCTGCGGCCGGCGAAGAGAAGCCGCTATGGGAAGTCGGTGTCGGCGTTGCGGCGCTCAGCTTCCCGGCTTATCGCGGCTCCGAGAACCAGCACAATTTCCTGATGCCGATGCCGTATTTCGTCTATCACGGCGAATTCCTCAAGGCCGACCGTTACGGCATACGCGGCAGCCTGTTCGACTCCGATCGCGTAGACCTCACCTTGAGCTTTTCCGCGTCGCCACCGACCAGCAGCAGCGATGCGCCGGTTCGCGCGGGCATGCCGGACCTCGAGCCGACCGTTGAGTTCGGTCCGCAGATGGACATCACTTTCTGGCGCTCCGAGAATCGCGCCCGCTTCGTCAAGTTGCGCATGCCGCTACGCGCCGCCTTGACGGTCGAAGGCTCGCCGCGCAACGTCGGCTGGATCTTCGCGCCCGACCTGAACATGGACATCGGCGACCTGCCCGGCCTGCCGGGCTGGAACCTTGGCCTCGTGGCGGGGCCGGTATGGGCGACGAAACGGCAGCACGACTTCTTCTACACCGTCACGCCCGAGTACGCGACGGCGACGCGGCCGACCTACGCCGCCAAGGGCGGTTACAGCGGCGCCAAATTCCTGGTCGCCCTGTCGAAGCGCTTCAAGAAGACCTGGGTCGGCTTCTTCGCCCGCTACGACACCCTGTCCGGCGCGACCTTCGAGGACAGCCCGCTGACCACGACGAAGAGTCTGGTTGCGGCGGGTGTCGGCATCTCCTGGGTACTCGACGAGTCGAAGACCCGCGTGTGGGTCGATGACTGACCTGTTGCGCGGGCTGGCCCGCGTCGCATGGCTGGGCTACGAATATCTCGCCATGGTGCTCGGCCTCGGATGCCTGGCGCTGCTGTGCCTGGTCTGGCTGCCGTTCGCGATGGTGCTTCATGCGCTGCTGCCGCGGCGACTCGGGCAACCGGTCGGCCGGCTGCTGATCATGGTCGGCTTTCGCTTCTATCTCCGCTTTCTCGCCCTGTTCTGCGCCTGCCGCTTCGACTTGTCGGAACTTGACGCGCTCCGCCGCGACAAGCCGCTGGTTCTGGTCGCCAACCACCCGTCGCTTCTGGACGCCGTCATGATCGTCTCGCGTTTTCCGGATATGGTCTGCGTCATGAAAGCAGCGCTGATGAAAAACGTCCTGCTCGGCTCGGCGGCCCGGCTTGCACGCTACATTCCGAACCACGCCCCGCTGGACGTCGTCCTGCGCGCCCGCAAGGCGTTGCGCGACGGCGCCCACCTGCTGATCTTCCCGGAAGGGACGCGCACGAGGCAATTCCCCGTCGACGCCTGCACGGCCAGCACGGGCCTGATCGCCCAGCGCGCACGGGTGCCGATCCAGGGCCTGTTGATCGAATTCAGCTCGCCCTACCTCGGCAAGGCCTGGCCGCTCTGGCGCCGACCCGAGCTGCCGCTGCATTTCCGCATCCGCGTCGGTCGCCGCTTCGCGCCGCCCACCAACGTCGCCGCTTTCGGCAGCGAGCTGGAAGCGTATTTCCGCGCCGAACTGGAGACCGTATCCTGAACGCCTCGGCAAGTCATCTGGTGTTGATCCCGAGCTACAACCCGGGAGCGCGGGTGCGCGAGACGGTCACCGGCGCGCGCGCCCAATGGGCGCCGGTCTGGGTGGTCGTGGACGGCAGCACCGACGGCAGCACGGAGCTGTTGCTGGGCATGGCCGCCGCGGATCCACAACTTCGCGTCATCGTCCTGCCCGAGAACCGCGGCAAGGGCGCCGCCGTGCTGGCCGGCCTTGCCGAGGCGGCCGCGCACGGGTTCACGCACGTTCTCACGATGGATGCCGACGGCCAGCATCCGGCCGGGCTGATCCCCGAATTCATGCGCACCTCGCAGCAGCGGCCGGGAGCCATGGTGCTCGGCAAACCGGTATTCGATGCCGACGCACCGCGCCTGCGGGTCAATGGCCGCAAGATATCGAACTGGTGGGCGAACCTGGAAACGCTCTGGGCCGGCATCGGCGATTCGCTGTACGGTTTCCGGGTCTATCCGGTCGCGCCGCTGCTGCGCGTGATGCGGGCCGGACACTGGATGCGCCGCTTCGATTTCGATCCGGAAGCGGTGGTGCGCCTGGCCTGGGCCGGCGTACCGCCCGTCAATGTGGCCGCGCCGGTGCGCTACTTCGCCGCCGCGGAAGGCGGGGTCTCCCATTTCAACTACCTGCGCGACAACGTCCTGCTGACCTGGATGCACACGCGACTGTTCCTCGGCTTCGTGCTGCGGCTGCCGCTCCTCGTCTGGCGGCGAATACCTGGAGAATCAACATGAACAATCCGAACGACGTCGTCCGCGCGCCGCACAAGCCGCTCACCGATTACTACGCCGACGAGCACCAGCGCCAGGGCTTCGTGCGCGAGATCTTCGACAACACGGCGCCCGACTACGACCGCATCGAGAACCTGCTGGCCTTCGGCAGCGGCCCCTGGTATCGCCGCCAGGCCCTGCTGCGTGCCGGCCTGCAACCGGGCATGAAGGTGAGCGACGTCGGCATCGGCACCGGCCTGACGGCGAGCGCCGGCATCGATATCATCGGCGACGGCGCCCTGTTGACCGGCGTCGACCCGAGCCCGGGCATGATGGCCAACGCCCGGCTGCCGGCCGGCGTAACCCTGGTCGAGGGTCGCGCCGAATCGATTCCGCTGCCGGATGCCGGCTACGATTTCCTCAGCATGGGCTATGCGCTGCGCCACATCGGCGACTTCACCGCCGCCTGTGCCGAGTTCCACCGCGTGCTGAGGCCGGGCGGCAAGCTCTGCCTGCTCGAGATCACGCGCCCGGAAAGCAGTGCCGGCCGCCTCGAGCGTGGCGACGATGCTGGCCGGCGCAGCGCAATGCTCGATGGTGTCCCAATAGTAGCGCCACAATTGCGCGGTCTCCTTGCGCTTGCCGATCAGGCCGGCCAG
>JAEHDA010000153.1 GCA_016880655.1 Rhodocyclaceae bacterium | reverse complement strand
TCACCAAGCTCGACGGCACGGCCAAGGGCGGCGTGCTGGCCGCCATCGCGCGGCAGTGTCCGAAGCCGATCCGCTACATCGGCGTCGGCGAAGGCATCGACGACCTGCAACCCTTCCGCGTCGGCGAGTTCGTCGAAGCGCTGTTCGAGGGTCCCCCGCAGTGATCAGGTTCGACCACGCCAGCAAGCGTTACCCGCCCGGCATGAACGCGCTGGCGGACGTCAGCTTCGAGGTCGATGCCGGCGAGCTGGTCACCGTCGGCGGCCATTCGGGCGCGGGCAAGTCGACATTGCTGAAGCTGATCGCCGCCATCGAGCGGCCGACCGGCGGCGCGGTGCTGGTACACGGCCAGAACGTCGGCAGCCTGAAGCGCAGCGCGATTCCCTACCTGCGCCGCAACCTGGGCGTGGTGTTCCAGGACCAGAAACTCCTCTTCGACCGCAACGCCTTCGAGAACGTGATGCTGCCGCTGACCATCTCCGGCTTCCCGCCCGTCGAGGCCAGGCGGCGCGTACAGGCGGCGCTCGATAAGGTCGGCCTGCTCGAACGCCAGAAGGCCATGCCGATCATGCTCTCGGGCGGCGAACAGCAGCGGCTCGCCATCGCCCGCGCCGTGGTCGGCCGGCCCAACCTGCTGCTGGCCGACGAACCGACCGCGCACCTCGACGCCGACACGGCCACCGACGTCGCGCGCATCTTCCGCGACTTCCAGGCCGTCGGCGTGACGGTGCTGATCGCCACCTACGACAACAGCCTGTTCCCCACCGCGCGGCGGCTGGTGCTCGATCACGGCAGGCTGCAATGAGGAGACCGGCATGAGCGTCTGGCTCTCCCAGCACGGCGACGCCTTCCGCACGGCGGTACGGCGGCTCGCCGCTTCGCCCGTCAATACGCTACTGTCGCTTCTCGCCATCGGCGTCGCGCTGGCGCTGCCCGCCGGCGGCCAGATGCTGGTCGCCAATGCGCTGCAACTGGCGCGCAACTCCGCGCCGACGCCGCAGATATCGCTGTTCCTGCAACTCGACGCCGACAAGCGCGCCGGCCAGGAAATCCAGGCGCGGCTCAAGGACCATCCCGGCGTGAAGGTATTCCGCTTCATCCCGCGCGACGAAGCGCTGACGCGCATGAAGTCCCGCGAAGGCCTGGCCGACGTGATCGAGGCGCTGCCGCGCAACCCGTTCCCGGATGCGATCACGGTGCTGCCGGAAGACGATCGTCCGGAGGCGATGGAGAAGCTTGCCGCCGAGTTCCGCAAGCTGCCCAAGGTGGAGCAAGTGCAGCTCGACTCCGACTGGGCGCGCCGTCTCGCCGCGCTGCTGAAGATCGGCCGCACCGGCGTCGTGCTGCTGGCACTGCTGCTCGGCGTCGGCCTGGTCGCCATCACCTTCAACACCATCCGCCTGCAAGTGATGACCCGGCGCGCCGAAATCGAACTGTCGCGCCTGCTCGGCGCCACCGACGCCTTCATCCGCAGGCCCTTCCACTACTTCGGCATCCTGCTCGGCCTCGCCGGCGGCATCGTCGCCTGGCTGATCGTCGCCGCCGCCACCTGGTGGCTGGCCGCACCGATCGGCGAACTGGCGCAGCTCTACAGCCTCGACTTCGCGCTGCGCCCGCTCGCCGCCCTCGATTCCGTCCTGCTGCTGATCGCCGCCGCCGGTCTCGGCTGGCTGGGCGCCAGCCTCTCCCTGCGCCAGCACCTCACCGACGGCTGACGCCCCACGCGGCGTACCACCACGGCTGACTTTCGGCAGCCACAAACAAAAGGCCCCGCCGAGGCGGGGCCTTTTGAGCGCGAGGAGCGCGGCGCTCAGTTCAGCGCCAGGTTCAGCTTGACCCAGAAGAAACGGCCGGTTTCGTTGACCCGCGTGGTGGCCGGGTTGTAGCCGGACACGTTGGCGCCGGCGCGGCTGATGTGCTCGGCGTAGGTACGGTCGAACACGTTGTCGATGCCGCCCGACACCAGGGCCGTCTTGTTGAAGCGATAGGAACTGAGCAGCGCCAGCGTGGCGAAGCCGGGCGAGGTGCCGAGGTCCTGGCCGACGATGTTGCCGTAGCCGACATGAACGCGATCCTGCGCGCCGACCATCCGCACCAGGCCGCCCACCGTCGCCGGACCGGTGGCGTAGTCGAGGCCGACCTTGAGTTCCTGCGGCGGGGTCTGGGCCAGCGGCACGCCCATGCTGTCGTTGTCGGCGCGAACCCAGGCGTAACCGCCGCGCAGCGTCCAGTTGTTGGCGAAACGCCAGGCGCCATCCGCTTCCAAACCATAGCGCGTGGCATCGACGTTGAACGAGCAGTTGTAGGTTGCCGTCGCGCCCATGCCCATCGTCGGCGTGCCGGTGGGGCACGGGCCGATGCCTGCCGACGCCAGGTGCGAATTGGTCAGCACGTAGTCGTTGATCTTCGAGTAGTAGGCGGACAACGAACCGCTCAGGTCGCCTTCGTGCCAGAGCAGGCCGGCATCGACCTGGTTGTTGGTCTCGGGATTCAACTGCCGGCTCGCCATCAGGCCGTTGTAGGTCGTCGCTTCCCAGTGGTCCATGGCGCGCTGGCCGCGGCCGATGCCGACATAGGCGGTGGCCGCCGCGCCGAGGTCGTTCTCGTAGCGGACGAAACCGCCCGAGAGGTTCTCGTCGGCGCTGGCCATGTCGGCGCCCGTGGTCGAGTTGTACCGGTCCGCGGCATAGCGGTCGTAGCGCAGGCCGCCGATCAGGCGCTGCGTGGCCGCCAGTGCGTAGGTCAGCTCGCCGAAGGCGCCCGTGGTGGTGGCCGTCAAATCCTTGATGCGCGGCCGGGAGTCGACGCTGACCAGCGTGGCGCCGCTGTAGGTGCGCAGGGTGTGCTCGTTCTCCTGGCGGTCGATGCCCAGCGTCAGAACCGTCGCCTGGCCGAGGCCGAGGTCGGCGCTGGCGCGCAGGCCGTGGGTTTCCCGGTCCGGGTTGTTCCACATGTAGTTCGCCGTGCGCGTGCGCAGCGAGTAGTTGTCCATCACGTGGTCGATGTAGTTGTAGTTGTATTGCGCCTCGACCTTGCGCAGCACGTCCGAAATATGCTTCTTCTCGAAGCGCATGCCCCAGCCGTCGCGGTCGAAGATCACTCCGTCCATGGTGCGGTCGGCGTAGGCGGCTTCGGCCTCGCTGCGCACCGCCGAAAGCTCCAGCCGGGTGTTCTGGTCGGGCGTCCAGCCGCCCCGGACGTTGACGCTCTTGCGGTTGAAGATCGAATGCACCCTGTTGCCGTCGCCGTCCTTGTAGTCGTCGGAGTCCGAGTAGGTGCCATTGCCGCGCACGTAGTAGTCGGGGGTGCCCCAGGTGACGTCGCCCATCGCGTCGACCCGCCCCCAGGAACCGGCCATCGCGCTGGCGACGCCGCGCACGCCGCTCTCGGTGAACGGTTTCGCCTCGCGGTCGAACAGCACCACGCCGGCCAGGTTGCCGTTGCCGTAGCGCACGGTCTGCGGCCCCTTGATCACGGTGACCTTGTCGTAGACCTCGGGGAACACATAGGCCGTCGGCGGGTCCATGCGCATGCCGCAGCCGCCGTGGAATTCGGCACCGTCGAGCAAAATGTTCAGGCGCGAGCCGGCCAGGCCGCGCAACACGGGATCGCCGTCGGTGCCGCCCTTGCGGATGACGTTGAAGCCGGGAATGCTCTTGAGGAAGCTGGCGCCGTCGTTGGCGGGCACGGGTGCCTGCGGCGCCTTGGGGTCGGTGACAACGACCAGCGGATCGCTCATCTGCGGGGCGGTGACGACGACCGGGGCAAGGGTGTTTTCCTGGGCGTGCAGGGAGAACGGCATGGCCGCGATGGCCAGCGCAATGGGGAGGCGGGAGGTTTTCATGGTTGCACTAAAGTTGGAGGAAGGCGATGCGCAGATTCTAGGGAGTGCGTCTGCCTGCCGCATGCGACATAAGGTCGCACGAACTCAAGGCTGCGCCGGTTCGGTCACGAACGCGATCTTGACGATGCCGGCGGCCTGGGCCGCCGCCATCACTTCCGCCACTTTTTCGTACCGGGTGCCGCGATCGGCGCGCAGGTGCAACTCGGGGTTGTCGATCCGTGCCGCCGCCAGGCGCGCCGGCAGCGCGTCGCGATGGATCGCTTCGCCGTTCCAGTAGATCCGGCCCTGCTCGTCGAGCGCGACCTGGATCACCTGCGGCTTGTCGTCGAGCCTGGTGGCATCGACCTTGGGCAGGTCGATGGGCACCGCCTGGTGGAAGAGCGGTGCGGTGATGATGAAGATCACCAGCAGCACCAGCATCACGTCGACCAGCGGCGTGGTGTTGATTTCGGCCATGGGCGAAACGCCCGGTTTGTCGTCGAATCCGCCGAAGGCCATGGCCTAGGCCACTCGCGCCAGTTGGGCGCCGCTATTGCGCGCGCCAGTGGTGAGGTAGACGTGCAAGTCGTGCGCAAAACCGTCGAGCTGCGCCATCACGATGCGGTTACCGCGCGTCAGCGCGTTGTAGGCGAGCACGGCCGGGATGGCCACGAACAGGCCGGCCGCCGTCATGATCAGCGCCTCGCCGACCGGCCCGGCCACCTTGTCCAGCACCACCTGCGTCGCGCCGGCGAGGCCGACCAGGGCATGGTAGATGCCCCACACGGTGCCGAACAAGCCGATGAAGGGAGAGGTCGAACCGACCGAGGCGAGGAAGGTGAGGCCCTGTTCGATGCCCGCCTGGGTGCGCACGATCTGGCTGCGCAGCGCGCGCGTCACCGACTCGCTCTGGCTCACGCCCGCACCGATGCCGCGGGCGCCGTTCTGTTCGTGCGCTCGCGCGGCCGCCGCGCCGGCCGCCGCCATCTGCGCGAAGATGCGGCTGCTGTCCTCGGCCTTGATGGCGTCGACCGCCTGGCTCAGCGACTCGGCCGACCAGAAGGCGTGCATGGCGCGCTCGAAGCAGCGGCCGGTCTTCCACTGCCAGACGCCGCGGCCGACGATGACCATCCACGACGACACCGACAGCAGCAGCAGCAGGATCGCCACCGCGTGGGTGACGAGATCGCCCTGTGACCAGAAGTGGGCCAGGCCCAGTTGTGAATGCATGACGGCTCCTACGAGGCTTGCAGGGAAAATATGACGGGTACGGAGACCCAGGACTCGATGGCTTCGTCGCCGCGGCGCGCCGGCACGAAGCGCCACAACTCGACCGCAGCCTTCGCCGCCGCATCGAGGCGCGGGAAACCGCAGGACTGCTTGACCTCAACCGTGGCCGGCGTACCGCCAGGGCTGACTTTCACGCGCAGCAGCACGCGGCCCTCTTCGCCGAGGCGGCGGGAAGCGACCGGATAAACGGGCTTCGGATTTGACAGGTAGTCGGCATCGAAGCGTGCCGCGGTGACCACCGGCGGTGCCGGCGGAGCCACCTCGACCACGGGCGGCGCGGGCGGCTGCGGTGCGACGGCAAAAGTCGATGCGGGCGCGGGCGCCTCGGGTGCCGCGGTCAATACCGGCTGCGGTACTTCGACGGGAGCGGTGCGGCGTACCGGCTGCGGGCGCGGCGGCGCCGGTTCCGGCGGCACCATTTCCGGTGCGGCCGGCGGCGCCTCGATCAGCCGCACCATGATCTCCTGCGCGGCCAGGCGTACCTCGGGGCGGGTGGCCAGTTCCATCGCCCCCCAGAGCAGGGCCAGGTGTACCGCGGCAACCAGCGCGAAGCGCTGGGCACGCCGGCCGAAGGGTTCGACGGCAAACAGGGGGTCGGAAGTGCTGAAACCGGACATCGGGGGGGTCGGGCGGCAATCGGGCCGGGCATTGTCCTAGATTGCCCGGCTGCGCGGGTGCGACAATTTGTCGCCTTGTCGCACCGCACGGCAGAGGTAGGATGCCGTCGACGACCAAGGGGAGGCTGCCATGAACCAAACGCCCGCCAACGCAACGACGACCGAATCATCCGAACTGCCCGCCCTGTTGCTGGGCGCCGGGTTCGCGCTTGCCTCGCTGATCATCCTGCCGGCCGTCGCGCAGCGCGTCGGCATGGCCTCCAGCGTCACCCTCGCATTGCGCGGCGCCTTGATGCGCGCTGCCAGCCGCATCTGATCGCCGAACATTCACGCCTCCCGTGTGGATGAGCGCGCCCTTTCGGGGTGCGCTTTTTTTCGTGTAAGCTCGCCGGCGTTCCGGATCACCCCCATGTCCCGCCTTCCATCCGTCCCCAGCCTGGCCCTGCCATGAGCGCGCGGCCCTCGACCCTGGCCTTCCTCCTGCTCGGCAGCCTGCTCGCAGCCTTCGCGGCCTGCTTCACCGACGCGGTGTGGCTGCGCGCGGAACGCGGACCCGAACTTGTTTCGATGCGATTGCTGGCGGCGCAACTTGGCCTTTCCGACCTGGCGCTGTTCACCGAGGCGCGCTACACACGCCACCCGGCGCAGGCCGACCTGCATTCCGGCTTCCAGGACCACCCGCTGGCCCTGGAACATTTTCCCAGCGGTTCCCTGATGGTTCCCCGATATGACGGTCTGGTTCGAGAAGCAACGACACCTGATTGATTTCACCCTCGCTTCGCTGATTCGGCGCAAGGGGCGCAATCTCGGCCTGCTGTTCGTGTACACGCTGCTGGTGTTCGTGCTCGCCTCGGTGATGCTCTACACCCATGCCCTGCGCCACGAGGCGGCGGTGATTCTCGAAGGCTCGCCGGAGGTTCTCCTGCAACGGCTGGTGGCCGGCCGTCACGACCTGATTCCGCCCGGCTATATCGAGCGAATAGGCACGGTACGGGGCGTGCAGCAGATTCGCGGCCGGCTCTGGGGCTACTACTACGACTCGGTGGTCAAGGCCAACTACACCTTCATGGTGCCGGAAGACGGCAGCGTGGCGAAGGGCACCCTCGTGGTCGGCCCCGCCCTGGAGCGGGAGCGCGGTCTGGCCAGGGATAACGGCATCTCCTTCCGCGCCTACTCCGGCCAGTTGTTCTCGTTCACCGTCGCCGCCGTGCTGCCGCAAGCCTCGGAGCTGGCCAGCGCCGACCTGATCCTGATGAACGAGGGCGACTTCCGCGCCTTCTTCGCCTACCCCGCGGGCCACTACACCGACGTGGCGCTGTCGGTGGCCAACCCGAAGGAAGTGCGCAACGTCGCCAACAAGCTCGCCAACCTGCTGCCGGATTCGCGGCCGATCCTGCGCGAGGAAGTGCAGCGCACCTACGCCTCGGTGTTCGACTGGCGCGAGGGCATCATGCTGGCGCTGCTCTCGGCCGCCATCCTCGCTTTTTCGATCCTCGCCTGGGAGAAGGCCTCCGGCCTGTCGGCGGACGAGAAGCGCGAGATCGGCATCCTCAAGGCCATCGGCTGGGAGACCGGCGACGTGATCAGGATGAAGCTCTGGGAGGGCGGCCTGATCTCGCTCACCGCCTTCCTCGTCGGCTTCGTCGCCGCCTACCTGCACGTGTTCCGCGCCGGCAGCCCGCTGTTCGAGCCGGTGCTCAAGGGCTGGGCCGTGCTCTATCCGCGCTTCGACCTCGTGCCGGTCATCGACGGCCTGCAAGTGGCGACGCTGTTCTTCTTCACGGTATTCCCGTACATGGCCGCGGTGCTGGTGCCCATCTGGCGCGCCGCCGTCACCGATCCCGACGCGGTGATGCGGGCATGATCGAACTGCGCGACGTCAAGAAGGCCTTCAACCAGGGCCAGCACAACGAGTACTGGGCGCTGTCCGGCATTTCGCTCACGATCGAGGCGCGGCGCGTCACGGCATTGCGCGGCCCGAGCGGCTCCGGCAAGACGACGCTGCTGACGCTGATCGGCTGCCTCGCCCGCCCGACCAGCGGCCGCGTCAGCCTGCACGGACGCGACATCTCCGGGCTGCCCGAACGCTTCCTGACCGAGATCCGCCGCAAGACCTTCGGCTTCGTGTTCCAGCAGTTCAATCTCATCAAGGGCCTCTCGGCGATGGAGAACGTGATGCTGCCCGCCTATCCGACCGGCCGGCCGCACCGCGAACTGAAGCAGCGCGCGGAGGCCCTGCTGGACCGGCTGCGCCTCGCCCATCGCCGCGACGCGCGCGTCGAATGGCTCTCGGGCGGCGAACAGCAGCGCGTCGCCATCGCCCGCGCGCTGATCAACGATCCCGAAGTGCTGATCGCCGACGAGCCGACCGCCAACCTCGACACCGCGCTGGCGAAGGAGTTCATGGCCATCCTGGAGAGCTTCGGCGAGGAAGGCCGCACGGTGATCCTGACCAGCCACGACCCGCTGGTCGTGGAGTCCGCCGCAGTGAATCGCGTTGTCGACATGCGCGACGGACTGATCGTCGAGCCATGATCTTCCAGCCGGCGATCATTGCGCTGCTGCTGGCATCGGTGATCTCCGTCGCCATGCTGCTGGCGGCCGCGCCCTTCGCCATCCAGATCATCCGCCACTGGGACATCGCCAGCGGCTCCGAGCGGCAACTGCAACTCGAACGCCGTACTTACCTCTTCTCGACGCTGGCCATGTTCGTAATGGCGACGCAACTCATGGCGCTGATGTTGTTCGTCTTCAATGCCGATAAGATGTCGGTGATGTTCGTCGGCGCCATGTGCGCGGTCGGCACGCTGAACGTCAATGCCTGGGGCTTCCCGGCGCTGATCGCGCAGATGGCCGTGTTCTTCCTCGCCGCCTCCTGGCTGGCGGTGAACCACGTCGACACCCGCGCGCCCGACTACCCGCTGGTGCGCATCAAGTACGCGGCGCTGCTCGGGCTGCTGCCCGCGGTCGCGGCGGTGCTGTGGCTGCAATTAGAGTACTTCATGAACCTTCGCGCCGACGTGATCACCTCCTGCTGCGGCAGCCTGTTTTCGGAAGACACCAAGGGACTCACTGGCGACATGGCGGCACTTTCGCCGGTGCCGGCGATGGTCGCCTTCTACGCCGCCATCGCGCTGGCTTTCGCCACCGCCGCCTTCCACGCGCAGACAAAGCGCGGCGGCGCAGCGGGATATGCGGTCGCCGCGACCAGCGTCGCCGCCTTCGTCGCCGCGCTTACCGGCATCATCGCCTTCGTCTCGCTCTATATCTACGAGCACCCGCACCACCACTGCCCGTTCTGCATCCTCAAGCCCGAATACGACTGGCAGGGCTACTGGCTCTACGTGCCCCTGTTCGCCGCCACCGCCTGCGGCGCCGGCGCCGGCGCCGTGCAGCCTTTTCGGAATGTCGAGAGTTTGCGCAACGTGATCCCGCAGGTCTCCGCCCGCCTCGCCGCCCTCGCCGCCGCCGGCTTCCTGATCTTCGCCGTCATCGCCACGGTCTTCGTGGCGCGGTCGAACCTGATGCTGATCGAAACCTGACATGCGCCTGGTCGCCATCCTCGCTGCCGCTTTGCTCGCCGCCTGCTCCGGCGAGCCGCCGCCGAAAGTCAGCCGTGGCGACACGCCACCTCCATTCATCGCCTCGCGCATCGATGGCGCGCGAGTGCAGTTCCCGGCCGACTTCGCCGGCCGGCCCGTGGTGATCCGCTTCTGGGCCGACTGGTGCAAGTATTGCGAGGGCGAGATGAAGGACATCGAAGTCGCCTACCAGCGCCACAAGGCGGCGGGCATCGAGGTGCTGGCGGTCAACGCCGGACAGGACCGCGCCACGGCAGCCGCCTTCGTGGCGAAGCTCGGCATCGGCTACCCGGCGCTGCTCGACGAGGACGCGAAGATTGCCAGGCGCTACGGCGTCGTCGGCCTGCCCACCACCTACTTCATCGGGCGTGACGGCAAGGTGGCCGCCAAGCAGATGGGCGAGATGACGGCCGTGGCGTTCGAGCAGCAGGTGGCGGAGCTGGTGCGATAGGATGCCGGCCATGTCGCCCGACGCCCTGCTCCAGCGTTTTGTCCTCGGCCTGATCGAGTTGCGCAAGCTCGAACCGGTCGAATTGCTGCGCCGCATGTTCGGGGCCGGCTTCGTTGTCGTCGCCTTGATAGTCCTGATCGCCCTCGGCCCCTTTGGGCTTGCGGTGGTCGTCACGCTGCGCGTGCTGTGGATCGCCTGGCGACTCGGCCCCGTGCCGGACGAAGTGATCTCCGCCCGCGCCAAGGGCAGCCCATTTGCCGAATCCTTCTCGATCCCTCCCTTTTCCATCCCATCCTTTTCCTTCCCTGCCGGAGCGCTCGCCATGCCCCCCGTCCTCAAGAAAGTCGTCGGCGTCCTCGTCGCCCTGATCGTCCTCT
>JAEHDA010000152.1 GCA_016880655.1 Rhodocyclaceae bacterium | reverse complement strand
GCAATGAGCGCCGAGCGGACTCAAGCCACGTTGGACGCTGATGCGGCCCTGCAAGCGCGGGTCGCGGAGATCGACGAGCGCCTCCGTCTCGCCTATCAGGCCGATAAGCTGGGAGCGGTGGCGCGCCTGGCGGCCGGCCTTGCCCACGAAATCAACAATCCGCTCGCCTTCATGCGCAGCAACCTGGCGACCTTGGGCAATTACCTCGAACGGGTGGCGCATCTGCGCGACCGCCTGGCCGAGGCGCCGGCGGCATGGCGCGAACTGGAGATGGACTTCGTCGCCGAGGATGGCCGCGAGCTGGTGCGCGACTGTATTGCCGGTTCCGATCGCATTGCCCGTCTGGTGCGCGACCTCAAGGGGTTCTCGAACGTGGACAAGCCGGGAGAGCAGATTGCCGATGTCAACGACTGCCTGCGCGCGGCGGCTGCCTTGGTCGCCGCGGCGAAACCAGTAAACGTCCTGCTGGAACTCGATCTGCAACGGCTGCCGCCGATCCTCTGCCTGCCCGGCCACCTGAACCAGGTGTTCTTCAACCTCATCGAGAACGCCATACAGGCGAGTGGCGAGCAGGGCCAGGTGACCGTTGCCAGCAGCGCGGAGAAGGACGCCGTGGTCATTTGCATTTCCGACCATGGCGAGGGCATTCCGGCCGAGGCCCTCTCGAAGGTCTTCGAACCGTTCTATACGACGCGGGCGGTCGGAGTGGGCACAGGTCTCGGCCTGACTGTCGCGCGCGACATCGTGCTGGCGCACGACGGCGACATCGGCATCGACAGCCGCCCCGGCCAAGGCACTACGGTCGTCGTTCGGCTGCCGGCATAGGCGGGACGCCATGGATACCTTTGCCTGGGACCAGCGCTTCGTCACCGGCCTTCCCGAGTTCGATGCGCAACACCATCGGCTGGTTGAGCTCATCAACCGTCTCGGCCAGACGCGCCAGGCCGGTGCTGCCATTCCGGATGCGGAGGTCGCGGGGGTCGTCGGTGAGCTGACCGACTATGCGCGCCACCATTTTGCCGACGAGGAAAGGCTGATGGCCGAGACTGGCGTCGATGAGCGGCATGCCGGCCCGCACCGGCGCCATCACCAGAGTTTCATCGAGCAAGTGGCGCTGATGGGCCGCACGTACGGACCAGCCGGGCCTACGGCCAACGTCGGCGGAGCACTGCATGGCTTCCTGGTGTCATGGCTTGCCTTCCATATCCTCGGCGAGGATCAGGCGCTGGCGCGGCAGATCACCCGCATCCGCGAGGGGAAGACGGCGCACGAGGCCTTCGACAGCGAGGCGGCACCGGCGGATGCCGGCACCGCTGCGCTCCTGCAGGCCCTGCATAGCCTTTACGGCGTCATCGTGACCCAGAACCGTGAACTGGCCCAGGCCAACGCCCTTCTCGAGGAGGCAGTGGCAGCACGGACGCGCCAGCTCACCGAAGCCAACGAGCGCCTGGCGCGCGAACAGTCCGATCTGACGGAACTGCTGAGCAAGGTCGAGGAAGCGCAAGGGCAAGTCCTACAGTCGGAAAAGATGGCGGCCATCGGCCAATTGGCGGCGGGCGTGGCGCACGAGATCAACAACCCGGTTGGCTTCGTCAGTTCAAATCTCGGCACGCTCAAGGGCTATGTGCAGAAGCTGCTCTCGGTGCTTGATACCTATCACCTGGCCTCGGCGCAGCTGCCTCCAGAAGAGCGCGAGCGCATTGCCGGCGCCTGCGCGGCGGCGGACCTCGATTACCTGCGCCAGGACGTCGTGGACCTGTTGCGCGAATCGGAAGATGGCATCGCGCGGGTGCGCAAGATCGTGCGGGATCTGAAGGAGTTCTCGCATGTGGATGAGAGCGAGATCCAGGAGGCCGACCTCAACGCCGGCATGGAAAGCACGCTCAACGTCGTCTGGAACGAACTCAAGTACAAGGCCGATGTCATCCGGGATTACGGTGATCTGCCACGGGTGCGCTGCCTGCCGGCGCAGATCAACCAGGTGTTCATGAACCTGCTGGTCAATGCCGGCCAGGCGATTGCAGAGCGTGGCATCATCACCATCCGGTCCGGCATCGACAACGATCGGGTCTGGATGGAGGTCGCGGATACCGGCGCAGGCATGTCGCCCGAGGTGCGCCGACGCATCTTCGAGCCCTTCTTCACGACCAAGCCGGTGGGCAAGGGGACAGGCCTTGGCCTTTCCCTCTCGTACGACATCATCGTCAAGAAGCACGGCGGGCGCATCGATGTCGCCAGCGAGCCGGGCCGCGGCACGACTTTTCGTGTCTGGTTGCCCGTTACGGCGGCGCTGACGGTCGACAACGGCGGAGGCGGCGATGGTTGAGCCCTGCCAGTCCGTATCGGCGGCGGATGGTTCCGGTTGCGAGGAGGCGCGCCGGCAACTCATGCTCTTCCGGCAGGCGATCGAGCAGCTTGGCCTGCCGGTCCTGATCACCAATGTCCAGGGCCGCATCGAGTACGCCAATCCCGCCATGGAACGAACCAGTGGCTACGGCTCGGCGGAACTGATTGGCGCGACACCGCGTCTCCTGTCTTCCGGCGAGATGGCGCGCGAGACCTACCAGGTGCTGTGGCAGACCGTGATGGGTGGCGAGAGCTGGCAGGGCGAGCTCCTCAACCGGCGCAAGAACGGCGAGAAGTACTGGGAAAGACTGCTGGTGGCGCCGCTGCGCGACGAGGCCGGCGCGATCGCGCATCTGGTCTCCATCCACGAAGACCTGACGGAACGGAAGGCGACGGCTTCGCGGCTCGAACAGCTGGCGTCGATCGACCAGCTGACCGGTCTGCCGAATCGCGCCTGCCTGCTCGATCGCCTTGCCGGCGCCATACGGGATGCATCGATCCAGGGTTGCAGCCTGAGTTTCGCATACCTGGACCTCGACCGCTTCAGGGCTATCAACGACACGGTGGGCAGCGAGGAAGCCAACCGACTCCTGATCGGCGTCGCCAGCCGGATGCAAGCCGTGATCCGGCGTGGCGACATCCTGGCGCGGCTCGGCGGCGACGAATTCGCGCTGCTGCTATGGAATGTGGCCATCGACGACCCCGCCTGCGAGGCCCTCCAGCGCCTGCGCGCCGCCCTCGCCATGCCCCAGGTCGTGTGCGGCAGGACAGTCGCCATGACGGCGAGCACCGGCGTTGCCGTATTCCCCCGCGACGGCGCCGACGCCGACTCGCTGCTGCGCGCCGCCGAAGCCGCCGCCCTTGCCGCCAAGCGGGACGGCGACGACAAGGTGCGCCTGTATTCTCCCGAACTACAGACAGTCCACGGGGATGCCCTGGACATGACGGCAGGATTGCGCCGCGCGATCGATTGCGACGAACTGGTGCTGCATTTCCAGCCGCAGGTCAGCCTGCTTTCCGGCGAGATCGTCGGCGCCGAAGCGCTGATCCGCTGGCAACACCCGGAACGCGGCCTGCTGGCGCCGGGGGTCTTCATCGCCCATGCCGAGGAAACCGGCCTGATCGTGCCCATGACCGAATGGGTGATCTATGCCGCCTGCGCGCAGGCGGCCGCCTGGCGCGAGGCCGGCCTGCCACCGTTGAAGATCGCGATCAACCTGTCGGCGCGTCATTTCCGCGAAGGCAACCTGCCGGACGTGGTCGCCGCCACGCTTGCAGCCACCGGCCTGGAAGCGAACCGGCTCGAGCTGGAACTGACCGAGAGTGCCATGATGCAGGACAGCGCGGCCGTCATCCGCATCGTCGACCGCTTCAAGTCCCTCGGCCTGCGGCTGGCACTCGACGATTTCGGCACCGGCTATTCGTCGCTGGCCCATCTGTCGCGTTTCGCCATCGACTATCTGAAGGTCGACCAGTCCTTCATCCGCGACGTGACCAGCAATCCGGTCAACGCGTCGATCGTTACGGCCACCATCGCCATGGCGCACAAACTGGGCAAGCGCGTGATCGCCGAAGGCGTGGAGACCGAAGCCCAGATGAACTTCCTGCGGCGCCACGAGTGCGACCAGATGCAGGGGTACTTCTTCAGCAAGCCGCTGCCCGCCGCGGAATTCGAAGCCCTGCTGCGCGAAGGCCGCCGCCTGTCCTTCGAGGCCGCGAACCTGGAGCATGGTGCGCGGACGCTGCTGCTGGTTGACGACGAACCCGGCATCCTCAACGCCCTCAAGCGCCTGCTGCGGCGGGAAGGTTACCGGATCCTGACCGCCGACAGCGCCGCCGAGGGGCTGGATCTGCTGGCGAAGAACCAGGTACAGGTGATCATCTCCGATCAGCGCATGCCGGGCATGAGCGGCGTCGAATTCCTGTCGCGGGTGAAGGATCTGTATCCGGAAACCGTGCGTATGGTCCTCTCCGGCTATTCCGAGCTCGGCACCCTCACCGATGCCATCAATCGCGGCGCCATCTGGAAGTTCCTGACCAAACCCTGGGATGACGAGGCGCTGAAGATGACGATCGTGGACGCATTCCGGCAGGCGGGCGACACGCCGGCCGAGCCATGACGATCGATGGGGGGCGATGGCCATGAGGTCCTGAGCCGGCTCTTGAAAAGGCAGCGGATGCCCCCATTTGCGTTCCGGTTTACTTGATCGGGAGCTTTTTACATGACCGTTGCCGCCGCCCCAGCCAGCCGGGAAACCATGGGTTTCCAGGCCGAAGTGAAGCAACTGCTTCAGCTGATGATCCACTCGTTGTACTCGAACCGCGAGATATTCCTTCGGGAGCTGATCTCCAACGCCTCCGACGCCTGTGACAAGCTGCGCTTCGAGGCGCTGCACAACTCGGCCCTGTTCGAAAACGAAAGCGACTTCGCCATCAAAGTCAGCCATGACGAGACGGCGCGCACCATCACCATCGCGGACAATGGCATCGGCATGAACCGCGAGGAAGTGATCGCCCATCTGGGCACCATCGCCAAATCCGGTACCCGCGAATTCTTTGCGCACCTTACCGGCGACCAGCAGAAGGACGCCCACCTGATCGGCCAGTTCGGCGTCGGCTTCTACTCCTCATTCATCGTCGCCGACAAGGTGACGGTGCGCAGCCGCCGGGCCGGCGAGGCTGCCAACCAAGGTGTGGAGTGGATCTCCGACGGCGGCGGCGAGTTCACCGTCGAGATGATCGAGAAGCCGAACCGCGGCACCGAAATCACGCTGCACTTGCGCGAAGGCCAGGACGACCTGCTGTCCTCATGGAAGCTCAAGTCCATCATCCGCAAATACTCCGACCACATCGTCCAGCCGATCAAGATGAAGGAGGAGAAGTGGGACGAGGAGAAGAAGGCACAGGTCGAGACCGGTGCGGAAGAAACCGTCAACAAGGCATCGGCGCTGTGGGCGCGGCCGAAGAACGACATCACCGAGGACGAGTACAAGGAGTTCTACAAGCACGTCGGGCACGACTTCGACGAGCCGCTGGCCTGGACGCACAGCCGCGTCGAGGGCAAGACCGAATACACGCAGCTCCTCTACATCCCGGCCCGCGCGCCCTTCGACCTCTGGGACCGCCAGTCGCGCCACGGCGTCAAGCTCTACGTCCGCCGTGTCTTCATCATGGACGACGCCGAGCAACTGATGCCGCTCTACCTGCGCTTCGTGCGCGGCATCGTCGATTCCGCCGACCTGCCGCTCAACGTCTCGCGCGAGATATTGCAGGAGTCGAAGGACATCGAGGCCATCCGCAAGGGCTGCACGGCCAAGGTGCTGGGCCTGCTCGACGACCTGGCCGAGAACAAGAAGGAGGACTACGCCAGGTTCTGGGGCGAGTTCGGCCGCGCGCTCAAGGAAGGCGTCGGCGAGGATTTCAGCAACAAGGACAAGCTCGCCAAGTTGCTGCGCTTCGCCTCGACGAAGGCCGACACGCCCGAGGAAACCGTCGCGCTGGCCGACTACGTGTCGCGCATGAAGGAAGGCCAGGACAAGATCTACTACGTCGCGGCCGAAACCTTCAACGCGGCGAAGAACAGCCCGCACCTGGAAATCTTCCGCAAGAAGGGCATCGAGGTGATCCTGCTCTCCGATCGCGTAGACGAATGGGTCGTTTCGCATCTAACCGAGTTCGATGGCAAGCCGCTGGTGTCGGTGGCCAAGGGCGGCCTCGACCTCGGCAAGCTGGAGGACGAGGCCGAGAGGAAGGAACAGGAATCGGCGGCCGGCGAGTTCAAGGAGCTCACCGAGAAGATCGCCAAGTCGCTCGGCGAGCGCGTCAAGGAAGTGCGCGTCACCCACCGCCTGACCGACAGCCCGGCCTGCCTGGTCGCCGACGAGCACGACGTCAGCGGCAACCTGGCGCGCATCCTCAAGGCCGCCGGGCAAAAGGCACCGGACATGAAGCCGATCATGGAGATCAACCCCAAGCACCCGGTCGTGCTGCGCCTGAAGTACGAGGACGGCAAGTTCGATGATTGGGCCTCGGTACTGTTCGACCAGGCGCTACTGGCCGAAGGCGGCCAGCTCGACGATCCGGCCACCTTCGTCAAGCGCGTCAATGAACTCATGATGGCGATGTCGGCGAAGTAGCGATGCGATGACGACACTGCGGGGCCTGCCGCCGATCCTCGACGCGCAGGCCCGCGTCCTCATCCTCGGCTCCTTCCCCTCGCCGGCCTCGCTCGCCGCCGGCCAGTACTACGCCCACAAACAGAACCAGTTCTGGCGCATCCTCGGTGCCGTACTCGATCAGCCGCTGGTCGACATGGACTATGCGGCCAAGCAGGCGGCGGTAAGAGCCGCCGGCATCGCCATCTGGGACGTGTATCGCACCTGCGAACGCGCCGGCGCTCTCGACTCCGCCATCCGCAATGGCCAACCCAACGACTTCGCCGCCCTGCGAAAGTCAGCCGCGGCGGTACGCCTCGTCCGCTTCAATGGCCAGGCGGCGGGAAAGTTCGCGCCGCAATTGACGGCATTGGGTTACGAGACCGTGATCCTGCCCTCGACCAGCCCGGCCAATGCGGGCTGGAGCTTCGAGCGCAAGCTGGCGGCGTGGCGGGTGGCGTTGCTGGGGTGATTGGCGGGTATCGCGCGGCTAGTTTGACCGGAATGTGCCCGTTGCTCCCGCTTAGTCTTTGTGAATCCGTCCTCCACCGCCAAGAGTTAACGGTCTGCGGGGCTCTTCGCGCCAGGTTCGCTCGGATTGACCCTCAACATCACGACGGGTTTTTTCACGGAGATCGGCATATGTACATCGTGAGTTCCGCGGCGTTCAATGTTTTCAATTACTGACTTTGTTGTGGCATTGCGCCCATCCGATACTGCTCCATTGGCTAGCAGTAGCTTCACAATCTTGAGCGCGCGCTGTGAGGCAGCTTGATCGAGCGCTGTTCTTCTTTGCATATACTTGGCATTTGGGTCGGCCCCGTAACGCAATAGCACTTCAGCGGTTGCATAGCCGTAATCACTTCCAGCGGCTGCGTAGAGCGCGGTGAGTCCTTCCCGGCCGACTGCATTGGGGTCTGCCCCTTGGGCAAGTAGGTACCTGGTAACTTTGATGTTGCCCCGTCCCGCAGCAGTCATTAGTGGCGACCATCCAGTGCGAGATAGCCTGTTTACATCTGCTCCATTCTCGACCAGAAGTTGCGCCATCTCCACGAAATCACCATTTGCACCAGCAAAACTCAACGGCGAAGAACCCCCTCCTTCAACATCGGCGCCTCGACCTATGAGCAACTTGGCGATAGGAAGATTATTTGACGCTGCGGCGTAACTCAGGGGCGGTCTATACGACCTACCTTCACCTGCCTTCTTGTTGACGTCGGCACCATGTGCGATCAGCACGTCTGCGAACTCCAACAAATCCACTTGTTGGCCAAAGCCGTTCACTCCTTCTGCAGCCCAGTGCAAAGGGGTCTCACCAAAATTCGTAGGCGCATCGATAATCGCACCGTGTGTAAGAAGAATCTTCGCCATGCCCTTCTTGTTTGCGTAGTGGAGCGCAACTCTGTCGAATTGGCCCTTCGCATTTACGTCAGCACCTTTAGCAATCAGCAATTTGACAAGCTCTGGATTTCCGCTCGACACAGCGTGGTGAGTTATTGGATTTCCAATCGAGTTCTTCTGATTTACGTCGGCACCCAAAGCAATGAGCGTCTTGGCCTTCCCAAGGTCGTTGTCTGTAATTGCATCCCACAGAAAACTGCCAGCCTGCGCGGTTGGGATTAGCGCTACCGCTATCAGACCAAGCAACGCATGGCGGAGCAGTCCAAGAATCTTGAGTGACGCAACCCTCACGTGTGCCCGCCCATGATTAAGCAAAGTCAAAGAGGTCCGGCTCATATTGCCAGAGGCAATATAGTCAATAAACGCCGATAGCATACCCGTAGCGCGATCGTTTGTCCGCTTCCGGACATAGTGATCTAAGTTCAAGGGGGCCAAGCTCGCAATATCAAAGCACTTTCGACAGCTTGGTGCTCAAGGCGGTCGCTCGACCCAAGTGGAACGGATATTCAGAGTATGAAGTCCGTGATTCTTCTAGGGCTTGATTGCCCTAAGGTCATCGTTGCAGACGTCCTTCCATGCCGCATTACGTTGGCCAATCCACAGATCGGTGAGGCAAACCAGTGAATGCGTTACTGAGCCAAGCTTGCGGTCTGGTGTGACCGAAAACTTGACATCAACCTCTGCATAGAAAGACTTGCCTTGTGCGGGCTGCACGGAGACAGTCATTCGGGTGTTTTCTCCGAGACTTCCCACTGCAACGGAAGTGAACCTTGGAAGTCCATCCGCCCGCGCTACGACGAGTGGGTGCTGCGCAACAAAGTGTTCAACCTGTTCCTTGGCTATCCGGTCAGCTGCATCAGCAAAGGCAGCGTCAATCTTGTCTGGGGAGCATTGTCTTGCCGTTGCCTCGCGCACCATCGCACTAACCTGTTCCAGTTCCTTCTTGGCGGCAGCGACTCGTTCTGTCCTCTGAGCGACTTGTTGAGGAAGTCGTAGCAGTCCCTCCATGAGTTGATCAAGACGTTCAGAGGCGGGTGGCGACTTTGCGTCGGGACGTTCGCGAAATGGGTCTTGGGTAGTCGCGTCCCATTCAACGACGCGGCCTACGATTCGTTTAGCAAGATGTGGGTCTGACTCAATGATAGGCATGATCATCGGACCAACGGTCATCTGCATTACGGCGAGAAGCTGAGGTCTATCGCCCTTCTCAAAGAGAATTTGGCGTGCGGTTCGAAGCCGAGCGGCCAAGTAAAGAAATGCTGCTTGCTCGTTGTTCCCCAGTCCAAGTTCCGCGGAAGCGGCTCTAAAGAGAAATAGCGGCTCCTCTAGCGTGGCGGGGTCCTTGAACACCTGGTCTATCGCATTTCGCGCCACAACTTTGTCGCACGATGCCATACGCGCTTGCATTTCGGACATCGCGGCAGCGCTAAGCCTGGGTTTGGGCGGAGGAAGAATCCGGTAGCCCTGTTTGATGAGTTGATCATATGGCAAGCCTGCCGGCGCACTCTTCCAGTCCGGGAACAGCTTGGCGCACTTGGATGCCCCCAAATAAACTCTGTCTGTCTCATTGGAGGGCATTCTCGACTTGTCGTAGCCGGTATGTGCGATGACTCCTCCGTTTGCCAGAAGGATCGCCCGTAGTTCGGGGGCAAAACATCCGGCATTCTCCCACCACCTACGCCATCGATCTCCCGCCTCAGAGCGCTCTGGGGCACCGATAGCAACAATCAGGGCATATCCCTCTCGCCTAACATGAGTGATGGGGGGGATATTCGTTGACCAAGTCTTGCGCCCGGTGAGTTCAGCGGTCGCTGCGTCCATCGCATCATCAAGTCGGTCGGCAAAGGCATCAACCGACGTGGCAAGGATCACGACGGCCAAGACTGAGAGGAGACAGTCGGGTAGCGTGCGAATTGGTGTATCCATTTCCAGCGATCTCCTTCGGTGAGACCACGATCAAAAGGGGCTAGGTTCGCATTACACGAACGCCTGACTTTGAAAACGCCGACAGCATACCTGCGCGGCGGGTCGCCGTCCGCTCCCGGCCGGCCTTGGGCTTTCGGCAAAAGTCAGCCACGGTGGTACGCCACCTCGACTTGAACGGCCGCACTACAGACGGTCAGAGCAGGGGCGTGAGCGGCAGCAGGCGCCATAGGCCGACCTGGCCGCGCTTGCCGAGGGGGGCGTACTGGTCGGGATCGTCGGTGGCGGCGTTCCAACTGTTGCCCGGGGCCATGTCGGTTTCGATGGCGGCCTGCACGCGCGCGGCCAGCGCTTCGTTTTCGATGATGACGCCGACTTCGGTGTTGAGGTTCTCGGAGCGCGGGTCGAGGTTGTAGGTGCCGACGTAGAGCGTCCTGCCGTCCACCACCAGCGTCTTGGCGTGCAGGGCGAAGATCGGCGGCTTGTCCGGGTTGGGGGTGCGCTGCATCAGTTGGGTGCGCAAGGCCGGGTCGGGGCGGAACTCGTGGATCGCCAGCCCCATCTTGAGCAACCGGGCGCGCTGCTTGCGGTAGCCGCTGAAGGCCTGCAGGTTGTCGGTGGCGGCCAGCGAGTTGGTGCTGATGCGGATACTGACGCCGCGGGCGATGGCCTGACTGAACAGGTCCATCGCCGCATCGGACAGTACCAGGTAGGGCGACTGGATGACGATGCTCTGCCGGGCTTCGGCCACCAGCCTGCCCAGCGCAGCCGATGTGAGGCCACCGCCGCCGAGTCCGGCACTGCCGTCGTTCTTGCCCGGTTGGTCGCTGACGAAGCGGACGTCGCCCCAGGCGACATCGGCGGCCATGGTCCGGAAGGACGTCGGGCCGGCCTCGATGGCGGCGCGCACCTCGGGGGCGAAGTTTTCGGGGGCTACGGCGTAAGCGTGGAGCTCGCGGTAGATCCGGGCGACGTCGGCGTCGTCGACCGAGCGGCGCTTCTGGAACAGCCCCAGGCCGTCGAAGCGCTCCTCCACGGCGACGGCCAGCGGACTCTGCCAGAAGCGCTCGAAACTCTCGCGCATGTCCGTGACGGCCTTGCCCAGCAGCAGCGCGTCGCGGTCGCGGAAGTTGTATTCGTGGTCGAAATCGAAATACTCGTCGGCCATGTTGCGGCCACCGGTGATCGCGACCTTGCCATCGACCATGAAGGTCTTGTCGTGCATGCGCTGATTCACGCCGCGGAAGTCGGTGGCGACGTTGAGCAGGCGCTTGTGCAGCGGCGTGCCGACCGAGTGCTTCGGGTTGTAGATGCGGATTTCGATGTTGGAGTGCCGGGCCAGGGCCAGCAGCGTGTCGTCCGGCGCGTCGATCAGCAGGTCGTCAACGATCACGCGCACCCGCACGCCGCGCTCGGCGGCGCGCAGCAGGGCCTCGGCGGCCAGGATGCCGATGTTGTCGGTGCTCCAGATGAAATACTGGACCTCGATGGTCTCGCGCGCGTGGTCGGCCAGCCAGGCCCGCGCCAACAGCGCCTGTTCGCCGTGCTCCAGCACCAGCGCGCCGGTCTGGCCCGGGTGGGCGGCGATCAGGTCGTCGATGAAGCGCGTGCGCTCGCCGGCCAGGGCAAGCGTCGGCAGGACAAGCCAGAGCAGCAGCAGGCGGTCAAGGGGACGAGAAATCATTGGGGCGGGCTCACTGGCGGTCGGTATGGCGCGACCGGCCGATTGTACGGTCGCGCCACCGGAAAAGTCAGCCGTGGCGATACGCCGGGTCTGCTTCAACGGCCAGACGGCCGGCCGCTTTGCGCCGCAACTGGCGGACCTGGGCTACGAGACGGTGGTGCTGCCGTCCACCAGCCCGGCCTATACGCTGCCCTTCGAGGAAAAGCTGGCGCGCTGGCGGGTGGGCCTCAGGGCTTGACAGCGACCAGCCAGGCGGAACTGTTGGCGCTGATGTTGAGGGCGGCGTTCCAGGTGCAGTCGTAGGAGTTGGCGGTCGGCGTGGATCGCCAGGCGCTGGCGCCGGAATTATGGCTGACCGGGTTCTCGATCGCGTTCAGCTTGGTCCAGCCGGCCGGCGGGGTGTAGGTGTTGTTGCTGCCGTTGTAGTCGGCCGGGCCCCAGAATGACACCAGCAGGCCGTTGGCGGCGGTCGTGGCGACCGGCGCGCTGCCATAGCTGGAGGAGCCCAGGTAAGTCCAGCCATCGATGGCGTTCGAGGCCGGGGCACCGGTGATCTCCACCACGAATATCGTTGCCTCGTTGGACTGGTATCCAGCGGTCTTGATCAGGCTCCAGGTATGGCCGGCGCCGCCGACGGCGTTCTCCGCCTTGAACAGGTAGCTTCCCGCGCCGCCGCCGACATAGGTCCGGGCTCCGCCGACATTGACGTAGGTGTTGCCCTTGTTGTCGGTCAGGCCGGCGAAGGTGCCCGTATTCTGGGTCAGCACCTGAACCAGGATCAGGGAGCCGGACGCACGGGTGGTCACCGCGGGCGTGGTCATCGGCGAAGTGCCGGAACCCGACGCATCGGCCTTGAAGGTGTGCGCGCCGATGGCCAGCGAACCGCTCGTGCCGCCACCACCCGTGCCCGATGCCGTGAAGGTCGCCGCAACCGTGCGGGCGGCGGACATGGCGACCGTGCAGGTTCCGGTTCCCCCGCAGGCGCCGCTCCAGCCGGAGAACGAATAGCCGCTGCCGGGCGTCGCTGTCAGGGTAACGGAAGTGCCGGACGCGAACGAGGCACCGCAGGTGGCGCCGCAATCGATTCCCGCCGGACTCGAAGCAATGGTGCCGGTCCCGACCTTGGAAACGCTCAGCGCATAAGTACCGCCGCCATTGGCGGTGAAGGTCGCCGTGACGGCAGTATCGGCCGAAATCGTCAGGCTGCATGTTCCCGTTCCGGAACAGGCGCCGCTCCAGCCGGAGAACGTGTAGCCGGAACCGGGAACGGCGGTCAGCGTTACCGATGCGCCGTCGGTCAGGGAGGCGCTACAGGTGGCGCCGCAGTTGATTCCCGCCGGGCTGGATGTAACCGTACCCTGGCCGGACCTGGATACGGCAAGCGTGAAGCTCTGGGCGTTCGAGCTCGCCACGATGGTGGTGCCGTTGCTGGCGGCGCCGCTGCCGCTGCCGCCGCCGCCGCTGCCGCCGCAGGCCGTCAAGGCGAGTGTGGCGAGTCCGAGCAACGACAGGCTGCGGGCGCAACGGTAGAAGGTCTGGATGACGGATGGCATGGTGGCGTGACCTCGGCTGAGTTGAGGCGAAATATCGGCCCTATGACCGGCGCGCGCAATCGTCGTGGATTGGCGACGACGCGGCGGCGGCGCCAGGGGCCTCACTTTACCTCGACCAGCCACAGGGAACTGCCCGTGCCGAACGAGTGCGCGGCGCGCCAGGTGGGGTTGACGACGGTGCCGCTCACCGGTACGGTCAAGACGGCGCTCGCGCCCGAATTGTGCTGGTTGGAATAGGGAACCTGGTCCAGTTTCGTCCAGCCCGCGGGCGGCGTGTAATCGTTGACCGATCCGCTGTAATCGGCCGGCCCGAAGAAACTTGCGACATTGCTGTCCGCCGCCGTCGTTGTTATGGCGGCGCCGCCATAGGCAGCAGTGTTTGCATAGCTCCAGGCCCCTAGCGAGCGTGCGGCCGATCCGGCGGGGAACACAACCACGAAAATGGTCGCTTCGTCGGCCTGGTTCCCGGCGGTCTTGGTCAGGCTCCAGGTGTGTCCGACACCGCCCACGGCGTTTGCGGCCACGAACAAGTAGCTTCCGGCAACGTTGTTGGTGGCATAGGCCTTCGGACCGCCGACGCTGACGTAGCTGTTGCCCCGGTTGTCGCTCAGGCCCTGCAAGGTACCCGTGCTCTGGGTCAGGACCTGGACCAGGATCAGCGCACCGGTGGCCGGAGTCGTCACTGCCGGCGTGGTCATCGGCGAAGTTCCGAAGCCGGACTCGTCGGCCTTGAAAGTGTGCATGCCGGCGAAGGGCGGTCCGCCCTGGTTCTTGCCGACCGAACTTCCGCCCCCGCCCCCGCCCCCGCCGCACGCCAGCAGCGCGGCGAGCCCGATGGCCGATGCGATCGCGATGATTCGTCCGAAATTCCGCGTGATCGATGGCATGGCCGTGTCCCTTTCCTTCGGTCCTCGATTTGGCCGATCGGACGAAAGTCTCCGCCAAATGGCCGCAATCGGCAACGGTGCCGAGCCCGGCTGGCCGCCGGCATTACAAATCCCGGCCTACCCCGGGGGTAGAATCGCCGCGGACAAGGGAGCAACGACGATGAAGAAAAACGCGGAACCCGTTCTGGTAGAGGATCGCCGACTGAGTCTGCCGGAGATGGTCGATGCCTTGGTGGCCGAGGGCATGGTGGCCGTCGATGTCGCCGAGAAGTTCAAGCGCGAGCGCCGCTATTTCCGCGGCGACATCCATCCGCTGATCGTCATCGCCGAACAGCGCTGGAAGAGTCCGGAGCCGCCGCACCGCGCGCTCGACCTCGACTTCCTGGCGCAGTGGCTGGCCAAATGGGCCGGCATGCAGTACTTCCACATCGATCCGCTCAAGATCAACTTCTCCGCCGTTACGGAAGTGATGTCGAACGCCTATGCGACGCGCTTCCGCATCCTGCCCGTCGCGGTGACGCCGAACGAGGTGGTGATCGCCACCGCCGAGCCCTTCCAGAAGGACTGGATGGCCGAACTGGAGCCGATCCTGAGGAAAAGCATCCGCCGGGTGATCGCCAACCCGGACGACATCGGCCGCTACCAGGTGGAGTTCTACAACCTGGCCAAGTCGGTGAAGAAGGCCTTGAGCCGCGGCGACGTGGCCGGCACCGGCATCTCCAATTTCGAGCAACTGGTCGAGCTGGGCAAGTCCAAGGGCACGCTCGACGCCAACGACCAGCACGTGGTCCTGATCGTCGACTGGCTCTGGCAGTACGCCTTCGAGCAGCGCGCTTCCGACATCCACGTCGAGCCGCGCCGCGACATCGGCATCGTCCGCTTCCGCATCGACGGCGTGCTGCATCAGGTCTACCAGATTCCGATGCAGGTGCTGAATGCCATGACCAGCCGGATCAAGATCCTCGGCCGCATGGACGTGGTCGAGAAGCGCCGGCCGCAGGACGGCCGCATCAAGACGCGCATGCCGACCGGCGAGGAGGTCGAGCTGCGCCTGTCGACCCTGCCGACGGCGTTCGGCGAGAAGCTGGTGATGCGCATCTTCGATCCGGAAGTGCTGGTGCGCGACTTCGCCGACCTCGGCTTCGCCGACGAGGACCATGCGCGCTGGCAGCAGATGACCTCGCAGCCGAACGGCATCATCCTCGTGACCGGCCCGACCGGCTCGGGCAAGACCACCACGCTCTACTCGACGCTGAAGCAACTGGCGACCCCGGAAGTGAACGTCTGCACGCTCGAAGATCCGATCGAAATGATCGAGCCGATGTTCAACCAGGTGCAGGTGGTGTCGGACATCGGCATGAGCTTCGCCTCGGGCATCCGGTCGCTGATGCGCCAGGACCCGGACATCATCATGGTCGGCGAAATCCGCGACCTGGAAACCGCCGAGATGGCGATCCAGGCGGCCTTGACCGGCCACCTGGTGCTGACGACCCTGCATACCAACGATGCGCCTACCGCGGTGACGCGCCTGCTCGACCTCGGCGTGCCGCCCTACCTGCTGCAATCGACGCTGCTCGGCGTGATGGCGCAGCGGCTGGTGCGCACGCTCTGCCCGAAGTGCAAGAAGGCGGGCGGCATGCGCGCCGAGGACGAGGAAGCCTGGAACGTGCTGGTGTCGCCGTGGAAGGCCGGCAAGCCGCAGGCTTTCTACCATCCGGTCGGCTGCCTGGATTGCCGCATGACCGGCTACCAGGGCCGCCTCGGACTCTACGAAATCATGACGATGTCGCCCGAGATCAGGAAGCTGGTGAGCGCCACCACCGACCTGTCCCGCCTGCGCGAGCAGGCCGCGCGCGAGGGCATGAAACCGCTGCGCATCTCGGGCGCCAAGAAGGTCGCCGCCGGCCTGACCACCATCGAGGAGGTCATGAAGGTCGCGCCCCCGGTGCAGACCTAGCCGCCGGTGGCCCTGCGCAGGCAGTCGAGGTAGGCGTTCCCGTCGGGCGGTGCCTGGTCGCGGTTGGCGCGCCAGACGGTCTCCCCCAGGCATTCGAGGATCACGTGCAGCGCCGCGTGGCGGTCGCCATGGCGGGCCAGCAGCTGCGAGAAAACAGCGCGGATGCCCGGCGGCTGGTCGATGGAAAGTTGCTCCTCGATGGCCAGGTGCAGCGAGAGGTGCAGGAAGGGATTGGTCTCGCCCTGCTCGGGCGTCCATTCGCGGTCCAGCATCTCCTCGCCGCCGGCCAGCAGGTCGTGGTACTCCGGATGGAGTTCGGCGATGTCGGCCGCCATGATTTCCAGCGGAGTCGCCGGCAGGCCGTCGCGGCGCTTCTGCCATGCGTCGCTCAGGAAGCGGCGCACCTGCTCGCGGCTAGGGGTGAACATCGGCGGTCCTCATGCTTCGGTCTTGTCGCGGTAGTCGCACAGATCGCGGATCGTACATCCGGGGCAGTCCGGTTTGCGCGCCTTGCAGACGTAACGGCCGTGCAGGATCAGCCAGTGGTGGGCGTGCCGCCGGAATTCGGCGGGCACCACCTTCATGAGCTTCTTCTCGACCGCGACGACATCCTTGCCCGGCGCCAGCCCGGTGCGGTTGGCGAGGCGGAAGATGTGCGTATCGACGGCGATGGTCGGCTCGCCGAAGACGATGTTCAGGATCACGTTGGCGGTTTTGCGGCCGACGCCGGGCAGGGCTTCGAGCGCCGCGCGGTCGTGTGGCACCTCGCCGCCGTGCCGGTCGAGCAGCAGGCGGCTCATGGCGACGACGTTCCTCGCCTTGGTGCGGTAGAGGCCGATGGTCTGGATGTAGTCGGCGAGCTTTTCCTCGCCCAGCGCCAGGATCGTGGTTGGCGTCGGCGCGTCGCCAAACAGCGGTCCGGTGGCGCGGTTCACGCCCTTGTCGGTCGCCTGCGCGGACAGGATCACTGCCACCAGCAATTGGTAGGGCGTGCGGTAGTGCAGCTCCGTGGCGGGTTCGGGGTTGTCTGCGGCGAGACGTGCGAACAGGGCCTTGATTTTGTGTGGCGACATGCCCACAGTTTACCCACATGTTATCCACGGCCTGCCCACAATTCCTGCACAGGCGTTCCACAGGGTTATCCATGGCGGACGGGGTGCAAGGCTTGTAGACTGCCGCTCTTCGATGCGGAGACAAAATCAATGGCCCAGGCTCGCCTGATCAACGCCCCACAACCCGCCGACCCCCAGGTCGCCGCGCTGAAGCTGCCGCCGCATTCCATCGAGGCCGAACAGTCGCTGATCGGCGGACTGCTGCTCGACAACTCCGCCTGGGACCGCATCGCCGACATCGTCGCCGAAGGCGACTTCTACCGCGACGACCACCGGCGCATCTTCGGCCACATCCGCAAGCTGGTCGAATCCGGCCGGCCGGCCGACGTGGTGACGGTCTACGAGTCGATCGAGAAGAGCAACCAGGTCGACCAGACCGGCGGCATGGCCTATCTCGGCGAGATCGCCAATGCCACGCCGTCGGCAGCCAACATCCGCCGCTACGCCGAAATCGTTCGCGAGCGCGCAGTGCTCAGGAAGCTGGTCAGCGTCGGCGACGAGATCGCCGCCAACGCGCTCAATCCCGCCGGCCGCGACGCCAAGCAATTGCTCGACGAAGCCGAGCAGAAGGTGTTCGAGATCGCCGAGGCCGGCGCCAAGTCCGTGCAGGGCTTCGCCGCCATCACGCCGTTGCTGGGCGAGGTGGTGGACCGCATCCAGGAACTCTACGACAAGGAAAATCCCTCCGACATCACCGGCGTACCCACCGGCTTCCACGACCTCGACAGGATGACTTCCGGCTTGCAGCCCGGCGACATGATCATCGTCGCCGGCAGGCCGAGCATGGGAAAAACCGCGTTTGCACTCAACATCGCCGAGCATGTCGGCGTCGAGCAGCGCCTGCCGGTCGCCATCTTCAGCCTGGAAATGTCCGGTCCACAGATCGCCACCCGCCTGTTGTCCTCGGTCGGCCGGCTCGACCAGACCCGCACCCGCAACGGCCGCCTCACCGACGAGGACTGGGACAAGATGACCGTCGCGCTCGGCAAGCTGCACGACGCGCCCATCCACATCGACGAAACCGGCGCCCTCAACGCCACCGACCTGCGCGCCCGGGCACGGCGCCTGCACCGCCAGTGCGGCAAGCTCGGCCTGATCGTCATCGACTACATCCAGTTGATGACTTCGACCCGGGACAACGAGAACCGCGCCACCGAAGTTTCCGAGATCAGCCGCTCCATCAAGGCGCTGGCCAAGGAACTACAGGTGCCGATCATCGCGCTCTCGCAGCTGTCGCGGAAGGTCGAGGAACGCAACGACAAGCGGCCGCTGATGTCCGACCTGCGCGAATCCGGCGCCATCGAGCAGGATGCCGACATCATCCTGATGATGTACCGCGAGGAGTACTACAAACCGGACACCCAGGACAAGGGCGTCGCCGAAGTCATCATCGGCAAGCACCGCAACGGCCCGACCGGCACGGTGAAGCTCACCTTCCTGGGCGAGTACACCAAGTTCCAGAACTTCGCGGCGCCGGGCAGTTACTAGGGAAAGTCAGCCGTGGCGACACGCCACCCGATAGCCGGGCCCATGCCATGTTCCGACCGCTGACCGGCGTCTACGAACCCTCCGCGATCCAGCAGCTGCCGGACGGCCGCTTCCTCGTCGCCGAGGACGAGAAGGAATTCCCGTTTGCCCTGGTCGCCGTCGGCGCCGATGGCAGCGTCGACAGCGTAGCGCTGGACCTCGGCCCCGAGGAGCAGGCCGGTGGAATCGGCAAACTGGCCGACCTCGAAGCGCTGACGGCCGATGGCGCGGGTTACGTCTATGCCATCACCTCGCACTCGCGCAACGCCAAGGGCGAAGACAAGAAGTCCCGCGAAAAACTGCTGCGGTTTCGCGTCGAGGGCAATCGCATGGTCTCGCCCGTCGTGGTGACGGGCCTCAAGTCCGCGCTGGCGGCCACCCACCCGATTCTGGCGCAGGCCGCCGCCATTCCGGATGTCAAGAACGACGGCGGGCTCAACATCGAGGCGCTGGAAATGGCGCCCGACGGCCAGCGCCTGCTGATCGGCTTCCGCAGTCCGCTACTCGGCGGGCACGCCATCGTCGCCAGCCTCGACAATCCCGCCGCGGCATTCGATGGCGCCGCACCGCGCATCGCCCCCGGCCTCATCACGCTCGATTGCGGCGGGCACGGCCTGCGGGCACTCTCGTGGCTTCCGGCGCTGGACGGCTACCTGCTCGTCAGCGGCCCCGTCTCGAAGGAACGGGCGCAGTTCCGCCTCTGGTACTGGAGCGGCAAGGCCGGCGACCGGCCCCGTCCCGCCGGCGTCGCCGACCTGCCCGGTTTCGAGCATGCCGAAGGCATCTGCCCGGCCAGCGTCGGCGATGTGCCGAAGATCATGGTCGTCAGCGACGACGGCAGCCGCGAGGACGGCCGCCCCGCGGGCTACCTGTTGCTCGACCTCGCGCAAGTGCGGATCGAGTGAGGCAAAAGTCAGCCGTGGCAATACGCCACCTGTGACGCCGAACCCCGACGTCTTGCCGTTGTCGAACCCTGCGCGCATGATGGTTTGAACGATAGCGACGGAGGGTGGCGATGGAACCGATACATATCGACAAGGACGATGTGCTGCTGGCGGCGCGGCCGGAACTGGCGGAGGAGCGCGGCGGCGGGCGGATGATCCTGGCGGTGGCGGTGCTGGCAGCCGTGGTGGCTGGCGTGATCTGGGCCTGGTGGCAGTGGCATGCGGCGGAGTCGATTCCCGAGCACATCGCGGTGCCGCCGGTCGCTTCGGCGCCGCCGCTGCCGATTGCGCCGCCGCAGGAGGAGGCGCCGCCCATTGAGCATCCGGTCGAGGAAGCGAAGGCAGCGGAGCCGCTGCCGGCACTCGACGAGAGCGATGGCGCGATCGGCAGTACGATTGCCGCGCTGGTCGGCGACAAGCCCTTCGCGGCGCTGTTCGTGCCCGAGCGTCTGGTGCGCCGTTTCGTCGCGACGGTGGACAACCTGCCGCGCGAGGAAGCGCCGGTGAAGATGTGGCCGGTGCGCCCGGTCGGCGCCTGGCTCGACACGGCCGGCGAGGGCGACAAGCTCGCGATCGGGCCGAAGAACGCCGCCCGCTATTCCGCTTATGTGAAGGTGCTGAAGGCGCTCGACGCGCAGAGACTGGCGGCCGCCTATCGCCGGTTCTATCCACTGTTCCAGGAAGCCTACCGCGACCTCGGCTATCCGAAGGGCTACTTCAACGACCGCCTGGTCGCCGCCATCGACAACCTGCTGGCGACGCCCGAACCCACGGAGCCGCTGCGCCTGGTGCAGGTCAAGGTGCGCTACCAGTTCGCCGATCCGGACATGGAGCGCCGTTCGGCGGGGCAGAAGATCCTGCTGCGGATGGGGCCTGAAAACGCACGAGTGGTGAAGGCGAAACTGCGCGAGTTCCGGCAGTACGTGGCGAAGCGGCCCTAGGCGGGCGGCAGCTGCATCGCTTCGCGTGCCCGCTGCTTGGCGGCGATGTAGTCGGCGTGGCCGACATGGAGCAGGTCGGCCAGCTTGCGCATCAGGTGCAGCTCGTGGGCGTCGAGGTGGCCGTCGGCCATCGCCACCCGCCAGAGGTTCTCGACGATGCGAGTCTTCTGCGCGGCGTCGCAGTTCTGGTTGATCAGCGAAGTGAACTGGTAGTAGTCATGCGCCTTGTGCGCGGCCTGCTCGGCGAGCTCGTGGATCGCCGCGAATTCGTTTTCGTCCAGGCGGAACTCGCTGCGCATCGCATCGGCGATGGCTTCGCGTTCCGCCTCGGCGATGCGGCTGTCCATGCGCATCATCTCCAGTAGCAGCGCAGCGGTGGCCACTTGCAGCGCGTGCTCGCCGCCGGCCTTGTCCGGCCGGCCGGCCGGTTCGACATAGCGGCTGAAGAAGTCCTTGAGGCTGGCGATCATTTCGTGGTCTGGACTGTGTTGCCGTGGGAGTACATTGTAAGCGGCCGTCGGGTTGCCATTCCATAGGTGCGGTGGCACGATGACCGGACGTACTGGCGCAGCGGCGGACGATTCCCGCCATGCCACCCGGAAGCAGCCAAGAGACCATGAACGACAATCAAGCGTTGCCCGCCGACCAGCTCTACCGCAGTTGCGATTCGGGAAGTTTCGGCTTTGCCACCACGGCCGATGTGGTCGAGCCGGTCGAGATCATCGACCAGGGCCGCGCGATCGATGCCGTGCAGTTCGGCATCGACGTCAAACGTCCCGGCTTCAATGTTTTCATCCTCGGCGAACCGGGCAGCGGCCGGCATGCGGCCGTGCGCCGCCTGCTGGAGGGCAAGGCGGCCACCGAGGCGGTGCCCGACGACATCTGCTACGTGAACAATTTCGCCGAGCCGAACTGCCCGAGCCTGTTGCTGCTTCCCGCCGGGCGCGGCGGGCGCCTCAAGCAGGACATGCAACGGTTCGTTTCGGAACTGGCCAATGCGATCACCGCGGCCTTCGAGAGCGACGAGTACCGCACGCACATCGAGGCGATCCAGAAGGAGCTCAAGGCGCGGGAGACCGGCGCCCTGGAGGCGCTCGGCCAGGCCGCCGCCGACAGCGGCATTGCGCTGCTGCATACGCCGAACGGATTCGTGTTCGCCCCGATCAAGGGCGACGAAACCATGAGCCAGGAGGAATTCCAGGCGCTGCCGGCCGAAGATCAGGAGCGGCTGGGCAAGCTCATGGAGGAGCACGGCGAGAAACTGCACAAGCTGTTATTGCAGTTCCCGCGCTGGCGCCGCGAAATGCAGGTGCGCGTGAAGGAGGTGATGCGCGACACCATGGCGCTGGCGGTCGGGCATCTGATCGAGGAGCTCAAGGAGCGCTATACCGATCTCGACAACGTCGTCGGGTTTCTCGATGCGGTGCTGCGGGATGTAATCGAGAGCGCGGAGGAACTGCGCGAGCAACCGAAGGCGGACGACGAAACGGGCGGGATCGCGATGTCGGGGAGCCTGCCGCTGTTCCGCTACCAGGTCAATCTCCTCGTCGATCACAGCGCCACCAAAATGGCGCCCGTGGTTTTCGAGGACAATCCCATCATTCCCAACCTGGTGGGGCGCATCGATCACATCGCCCACATGGGCACATTGGTGACGAACTTCACCATGATCAGGGCCGGCGCGCTGCATCGCGCCAGCGGCGGCTACCTCATCCTCGACGTGGAAAAGGTACTCGGCGAACCGTATGCCTGGGAAGGGCTCAAGCGCTCGCTCAAGGCCGGCCAGATACGCATCCAGTCCCTCGGCGAGATATTCGGGCTGACGAGCACGCAGTCCCTCGAGCCGCAGCCCCTGCCGCTCGACGTGAAACTCGTCCTGATCGGGCCGAGGTACATCTACTACCTGCTCAAGCAGTACGACCCGGAGTTCGGCGCCCTGTTTGGCGTGGCCGCCGATTTCGAGGATGACGTCGCCCGGAACGAGGACAACACCCGGAGTTTTGCGCGGTTCGTCGCCACGCTGGTCCAGCGGGAGAAACTCCGCCCGTTCGCCGCCGACGCCGTGGCGCGGGTCATCGAACATGCCGCGCGGCTGGCCAACGACGCCGAACGCCTGTCGAGCGACGCGCGGCGGATTCGCGACCTGCTGGTGGAAGCCGACCATTGCGCGGGGCAGGCCGGCAGCGCCGTCGTGAACAAGGCCGACGTCGATGCGGCCCTGACGGCGCAGGTCCGACGCGCCGACCGCCTGCGCGACGAGACCCTCAGGCAGATCCAGGGCGGCCTGCAACTCATTGCGATCGAAGGCGGGCACGTCGGGCAGGTCAACGGCCTGGCGGTGGTCGACCTGGGCGACTTCCGCTTCGGCCACCCGGTGCGCATCACGGCCACGGCACGCGTCGGCGAGGGCGATGTGATCGACATCGAGCGCGAGACCGAACTGGGCGGTTCCATCCACTCGAAGGGCGTCATGATCCTCGCGTCCTTCCTCGCCTCGAGGTATTCGCGCACCCTGCCGCTGTCGCTGTCCGCCAGCCTGGTCTTCGAGCAATCCTACGGTCCGGTCGAGGGCGACTCCGCCTCGCTGGCGGAACTGTGCGCCCTGATGTCGGCCCTGGCGGTCCTGCCGATCAAGCAGGCGCTGGCGGTGACGGGATCGGTCAACCAGTACGGCTGCGTGCAGGCGATCGGCGGCGTGAACGAGAAGATCGAGGGCTTCTTCGACGTTTGCCAGGCGCGCGGCCTCAATGGCGAACAAGGCGTGCTGATCCCGGCCAGCAATGTGCGGCACCTGATGCTGCGGGCCGATGTCGTGGCCGCATGTGCTGCCGGCCGGTTCCACGTCTTCCCCGTCGACGATGTCGACGCCGCCATGGCGTTGCTGACCGGCGTGCCGGCCGGCGAACCGAACCCGGAAGGCGAGGTGCCCGATGGCACCGTCAATTTCCTGGTGGCGACCCAGCTTGCCGAGTTGACGGCGCTGCGACAGGCCTATGCAAGCGCCGGGCGGGGCCGTTCCGGCAAGCGGAAGCGGGAAAAATAGCGTCCGCCTGACGCCCGTCAACGACAGGCATTCTCCCTTGGCGCCAAATGCGTTCGTAGGTCGTGAAGCTTCGTTATCGAAGGAGACGAAAATGAGTGCTCGATCGTTCGAAGTCGGATTTCGTCCCGTCAGGCGGGACCAGTTGTTCACCGAACGGGTGCACGATACTTATCAATTGCAGGCGAAACTGTCCGAGCCGACGGTGTGTCCGGTCTGTGGCGCCGTCTATCATTCCGGGCGCTGGCAATGGGCCGACAAGCCGGCCGGTGCGCACGCGGTATTGTGTCCCGCCTGCCATCGGATCAAGGACCGTTTCCCCGCCGGCTTCCTCGATGTTTCAGGCGACTATTTCGCGGCGCATCGCGATGAGTTGGTCAGGCTCATGCGTCACCACGAGCAGCGGGAAAAGGCCGAGCATCCGCTGGCACGGATCATGGACATCGTGGATTCGGCAACGGGCACCATGGTGACGACGACGGATATCCATCTGGCGCGCAATCTCGGCGAAGCGCTCCACCATGCCTATCAGGGCGAACTGGAGTTCCACTACAACGACGCGGAGAACCTGTTGCGGGTTCATTGGAAGCGTTAGTCACCTTGCAGCCGGCCGGCAAAAGTCAGCCGTGGTGACACGCCGCCGCTACAGGACTTCCGCCGCGTGGTCGGCCAGGCGCGAGCGTTCGCCGCGTTGCAGGGTGATGTGGCCGGAGTGCGGCCAGCCCTTGAAACGGTCGACGACGTAGGTGATGCCCGAACTGCCTTCGGTGAGGTAGGGGGTGTCGATCTGCGCGATGTTGCCCAGGCAGACCACCTTGGTGCCGGGGCCGGCGCGGGTGATCAATGTTTTCATCTGCTTGGGCGTCAGGTTCTGCGCCTCGTCGATGATCAGGAACTTGTTGATGAAGGTGCGGCCGCGCATGAAGTTGAGCGACTTGATCTTGATGCGGCTGCGGATCAGGTCCATGGTTGCGGCGCGGCCCCAGTCGCCGCCGTAGGCGCCCGAGCCCCCGGGACCGCCCTTGTCACTGGTTTCGGCGGGCTTGTTGAGCACGTCGAGGTTGTCCTCGATGGCGCCCATCCACGGCGTCATCTTCTCTTCCTCGGTACCGGGCAGGAAGCCGATGTCCTCGCCGACGGGCACGGTGACGCGGGTGACGATGATCTCGGAGTAGCGCTTGGTTTCCAGCGTTTGCGTCAGGCTGGCGGCCAGCGTCAATAGCGTCTTGCCGGTGCCGGCCTGGCCGAGCAGGGTGACGAAGTCGACCTCCGGGTCCATCAGCAGGTTGAGCGCGAAGTTCTGCTCGCGGTTGCGCGCGGTGATGCCCCAGACCGCGTTCTTCTGGTGGGCGTAGTCGGTGAGCGTCGCCAGGACGGCGCTCTTGGCCGCGCCCTCGCGGACGATGGCCTGGAAGGGCTTCTCGTCGCCCGAATCGATGTAGACGAACTCATTGACCAGCAGGTCGGGACAGAGCGGGCCGGTGACCTTGTAGAGCGTGCGGGTGTCCTGCTTCCACGACTTCATGTCCTTGCCGTGGGTGTTCCAGAAATCGGCCGGCAGTTCCAGCGTTCCGGCGTAGAGCAGGTCGGTGTCTTCGAGGACCTTGTCGTTGAAGTAGTCCTGCGCTTCCTGGCCGAGGGCGCGGGCCTTGATGCGCATGTTGATGTCCTTCGACACCAGGATGACGTGGCGCTTCGGGAATTCCTTCGAGAGGTGCATCAGCACCGCGAGGATGTTGTTGTCGCCGCGCGAGGTAGGCAGCGAAGCGGGCAGGCTGCCGCTCATCGCTTCCGTTTGCAGGAACAGCCGGCCCGAGGCGAGGTCGCGCGAAGCGGCGGCCAGTTCGATGCCCTGCCGGATGGCGTGCTCGCAGCCGGAGATGATGTCGTCGAGCAAGCGGCTGGCCTGGCGGGCGTTGCGTGCGACTTCCGACATGCCCTTCTTGTTCGAGTCCAGCTCTTCCAGCGTCATCATCGGCAGGAAGATGTCGTGCTCTTCGAAGCGGTACAGGCTCATCGGATCGTGCATCAGCACGTTGGTGTCGAGCACGAAGAGCTTGGTGGCCTTGGCGGCTTTTGGCGCGGACTTGGCCGACTTCCTGGCGGGCTTGGCGTTCATGGGCACCTCGCGGGTTGGGATGCCTCACGATAACGAGTCGCTTGCGGCATGGCCATCGGAAAATGGCGGCGCTTTTCGCGCCAATTCGGGCGAATTACAGTTCGGTGACGGCCGCGAGCACTGCTGCGGCGTGGTTGTCCACCTTGACGCCGCGCCACTCGCGGGCCAGACGGCCGGCGGCGTCGAGCAGGAAGGTGCTACGCTCGATGCCGCGCACCTCCTTGCCATACAGCTTCTTCATCCGGATCACGTCGAAGAGAGCACAGGCAGTCTCGTCGGCATCCGAGATCAGCTCGAAAGGCAGGCCGAGCTTGGCCTTGAAGCCTTCGTGCGACTTCAGGCTGTCGCGCGAGACGCCGTAGATCGCGCAGCCGAGCCTGGCGAACTCCGCATGCAGATCGCGGAACTGGCCGGCCTCGCTGGTGCAGCCGGGCGTGTTGTCCTTGGGATAGAAGTAGATCACCAGCGGTTTGCCCGCGTGGGCGGAGAGGCGGAACTCGCCGCCCGTGGCGGGCAGCGCGAAGTCGGGAACGACGAGCCCGACGGCGGAAACGGTCATGCGGCTTCCTTCCATGATGAGAGAAAAGGCTCGCCTTGAAGCATCAGCGTGCCGGAACGGCCCGGTACTTCGCCGCGGACCATTTCGTGGCGCGGCAGCGAGGCGACGTTGAGGCGGTGGGCGACGTCCCTGAGCGCCACCAGTTCGTAACCCTGCTCGCGCCAGCCGGCCAGCAGCTTTTCGAAGACATTCGACAGCCGCATGCCTTCGAGTTCCGCATGCAGGGTGTACACGTGATTGCGCGGTTCCTGCGTGATGGCCAGCAGCCGCTCGTGCACGTTGTCGTCGGTGACGCCGTCCAGCCCGATCAGCTCGTCGAGGGTCGGCAGCGTGGTCGGCAGTTGCGGGCAGAGCACGATCTCGCCGTTCCATATCGGCACGAAGGGATGCGTGCCGCGGCAGTCGGATGCGTAGGCGAAGCCGAGGCGCTGGGTCAGGCGCAGGGCGTGGGCGTTCATCTGCCAGCCCGCGGCGCCATGCACGTGCGGCGTTTCGCCGAAGATGTCGGTGTGGCGGACGACGGCATGCTGCATCTCGGCTTCGGTCCAGGCGGCATCGGCCCGCTCGACGCCGTCCTGCCATTTCACATGGTCCCAGCAATGGATGCCGACTTCGAAGCCGGCGTCGCGCGCGGCGACCAGGATGTCGCGGCAGCGTCGGCCGATGTCCGGGCCGGGCAGCAGCGTGCCGTACATCAGCGTGCGCAGGCCGTAATGGGTGACGACCGAGGTGCGCGAGACCTTGCCAAAGAAGCCCGGCCGGAAGGCGCGCTTGATGGCGCGGCCGGTATGGTCAGGGCCGAGCGAAAACAGGAAGGTGGCGCCGGCCTGCTGCCGGCGCAGCATCTCGACCAGGCGCGGCACGCCGTAGCGGGTGCCGCGATAGGTGTCGACGTCGACCTTGAGGGCGAGGAGCGGCATCGCGCCGCTCAGTCCATCAGCTTGCGCGCTTCGGCGACATCGCCGCGATAGGCCTCGAAAATGCCGCGCAGGGCGTCCTCGAACGTCACCTTCGGCGCCCAGTCGAGGTCGCTCATGGTATTGGCGATCTTCGGCACGCGGTGCTGGGTGTCCTGGTAGCCCTTGCCGTAGTACTCGCCCGAGGTGGTTTCCAGCACCTTCACCTTGGCGACGCTCTCGGCGTACTCGGGATACTGCCTGGCCAGGTCGAGCATCAGCTTTGCCAAGTCGCGGATCGAGTAGTTGTTCTTCGGGTTGCCGATGTTGTAGATCTTGCCGTTGGCGATGCCGTCCTTGTTGTCGATGATCTTCATCAGCGCGTCGATGCCGTCGGTGACGTAGGTGAAGGAGCGCTTCTGGGCGCCGCCGTCGACCAGCTTGATCGGCTCGCCGCGCACGATGTGGCCGAGGAACTGGGTGATGACGCGGCTGCTGCCTTCCTTCGGCGTGTGGAT
>JAEHDA010000151.1 GCA_016880655.1 Rhodocyclaceae bacterium | reverse complement strand
TGCTGCTCCATGCTGGCGATCAGGTGGCTGCCGCTGGCCATGACCGGGCCGCGTGCGCCAGGGCGTCCGCCCGGCCCGTCGCCGGGCGGGCCGCCGCCACCGCGACCAGGGCCGCCGCCGAACTGGGCCGAGCTTTGCCCGGCCCAGCCGCCCAGGAAGGCGACGAACAGCAGCGCCAGGACGTTCCGGAACGACTTCATCGGCGCGCTTCCCGCCTGCCGGGCTCGCGTGGATCACGGGTGTTGCGGCTGTCCAGTTCCTGGCGCTGTTCGGGCGTCAGCAGGCGATAGATCTGCTGGTCGGCCCGCGACTGCACCAGGGCCATTTCCGCCGTTGCCCGGGCGAGTGTGTCGGAGAGCAGCTTGGCCTTCGCGTCGTCATAGCTGCCCGAGAACGAAAGCCTGTGCAGAGCCTCGCGCGACTGCTGCGCTTCCCTCGCGCGGGCGCGCAGGTTCGGCAGTTGCGCATGCATGATGTCGAAGATCCGGTCACGCATCGCTTCGGACAGATTGATGCCGCGCAGCCATGGCGGCGCCGGATCCGGGGCCATGCCTTCTTGCGTCATCGGGCCGGGCGGGTGGGCGCAGGGGCCGTCCGGCGGCATGGCCTGGCTGCTTGCCGTTGCCAGCGCGATGCCGAGCGCGAGGATCAGGCGGCGGAAGTCGTGGTTCATCACGATGCTCCTTTCATGTTGGTGGTGACGGCCGCCAGTCTCCCGCCAGTGGCGGTTAAGCGCGGTCAATGACGCGTAAAGTTTGGTAAAGGGAGCTGTGGCGCCCCGCCGCCGCGGTCGGCATCGTCATATCATTGACGGTCGGAAAACCGGATTCGGGAAGGGAAGATGGCGAAGGTCCTGCTGGTCGACGACGACGCCGACCTTGGCGCGATGTTGAAGGAATATCTGGAGCACGAGGGCTTCGAGGCGGATGTCGTCCATGACGGCGAGTCCGGCGTGCGCCTGTCGCTCACGGACGGCTACGACATCGCCGTGCTCGACGTGATGATGCCGGGAATCAACGGCATCGAGGCATTGCGCCGCATCCGTGCCCGCAGCCGCATGCCGGTTCTGATGCTGACGGCGCGAGGCGACGACGTCGACCGCGTGCTTGGCCTCGAACTCGGCGCCGACGACTACGTGCCCAAGCCCTGCACGCCGCGCGAACTGGTCGCCAGGCTGCGCGCGATCCTGCGTCGCACCGCGCAGACGGCGTCGATCGTCGAGCAGTCGACGGTGCTCGCCGGCCGCCTGCGGCTCTGGCCGGACAAGCGCCAGGCCGAATGGGACGGCCGGCCCATGGATCTGACCAGCACCGAATTCAACCTGCTCGAAGCGCTGGCCCGCCAGGTCGGCAACGTGGTGAGCAAGACCATGCTCTCCGAACAGGGGCTGGGCCGGCCGCTGTCGCGCTACGACCGCAGCATCGACGTGCATGTCAGCAACCTGCGCCAGAAGCTTGGCAGCCTGCCCGACGGCCGCTCGTGGATCCAGACCGTGCGCGGCATCGGCTACCAGTTGATCCGCGAATAGGCATGGGCCGCCTGTTCTGGAAGTTCTTCTTCGCCTTCCTCGCCGCGCTGCTGATCGCGGGCTTCGGCGTCGGCTTCGCCGTCTCGCTTCTTCACCAGCAGGAAATGGCGGCATCCGGTGTTCGCGACAATCGGCCGCCGCCACCGCCGCCGTGGGATGCCGCACGGCCGCCGCCACCGGGCTGGGACGCCTCGCGGCCTCCGCCGCCGCCGCGGCGCGGGCCGTCGCCGCCGACCATGCTCGTCATCGCTGCGCTGCTGGCCAGCCTCGCCGCCAGCGCGCTGCTCGCCTGGTACTTTGCCCGGCCCATCCGCCACCTGCGGCGGGCGCTCGGCGAGATTGCCGACGGGCGCTTCGACACCAGTGTCCAGCAGTTGATGGACGGCCGCCGCGACGAGCTGGCCGACCTCGGCCGCGATGTCGACCTGATGGCGCAGAAGCTCGACCACCTGGTGGCCACGCAGCGCCGCCTGCTGCACGACGTCTCGCACGAACTGCGTTCGCCGCTGGCGCGCATCCAGGCCGCAATCGGCCTCGGCCGCCAGGACCCGCACAAGATCGCCGCGACGATGGATCGGGTGGAGCGCGAAACCGTCCGGCTCGACGCGCTGGTCGGGCAACTGCTCACCCTGGCGCGGCTGGATGCCGGCACCGGCACCGAAGCCGTCGTTCCCCTCGACGTCGTCGAGCTGCTGGCCGACATCGCGCAGGACGCCCGCTTCGAGGCGCTTGCCGCGAACCGTGAATTGAGTTTCGCGGGCGACATCGCGTTCGTCATCCGCGGCCGCAAAGAGCTGCTGCACCGTGCCTTCGAGAATGTCGTCCGCAACGCCGTCAAGTTCACCGCGCCGGCCACAACGGTGGAAGTCCGAGCGGAACTGCCAACGCCGGGCCGCCTGCACGTCTACGTGTGCGACCGCGGGCCCGGCGTGCTGCCATCCGAACTGGAATCGATCTTCGAACCCTTCCATCGCGCGTCGGGCACGGATCAGGACGGTTTCGGCCTCGGCCTCGCCATCGCCCGCCGCGCCATCGAGGCGCACGGCGGCGCCATCCGGGCCGGCAACCGCTCCGATGGCGGCCTTTGCATCGAGATCGAACTGCCGAGCGAATGACACGGCCGGCAACGATTGCCGGCGTGCCGCGCTCGCACTCCAGCGCTGCGATTCCGCCGCGGCGGCAGCGGCAGAATTTTCCCTTCGCTTGCCCTTGCCGGCACAACCGTTGCATCGCACGCGCGAAATCGCTGCTGCACACGCCGATTTCTTTACGCAACTTTACGCAGCTTTACACCGCTAAACCCACTGTTGGAGCGGATCTGGCCGATAACTTGCCTATGGAGTCGTAGCGCACCGCGATGCGGCCGCGCATTCATCAACCAGGCAAGGAGTCACACCATGAGCAGCAGCATCAGCAGTGTCGGAGGCTATGCCTCCACGATGATGGGCATGATCCGTCCGCAGCGTCCGGACTCGTCGAAGCTGGCCGAAGACCTCTTCTCGCAGATCGACACCACCGGCAAGGGCTATATCGAAAAGGCCGATCTGGAGAGTGCGTTCCAGCAGGTCACGTCCGCGAGCGGCAGCGCTTCGGCCGACGAACTCTTTTCCTCGCTCGACAGCGACGGCGACGGCAAGGTCACCCAGGACGAGATGACCAGCGGCCTCAAGTCGCTGATGGATACGCTCGACAGCCAGTTCCAGAGCATGCGCATGAGCGAGGCGATGGGCGGCATGGGCGGCATGCCACCTCCGCCGCCACCCGGGAACGACACCGGCTTCACCCAGGAAGAACTGGAAGCACAACTCGAAGAAATCGGCGACACCGACAGCAAGCGTTCCGCCCTGATTTCCGACATCGTCGACAACTTCGAGGCGGCCGACGCGGATGGAGACGGCAAGGTCACCTTCCAGGAAGCGATGGCCTACGAGCAGTCGACCGCGTCGTCGTCCACCACCGCGTCGTCCGGCGACAGCGCCACCACCGCAGCCGGTACCTCCAGCGGCGGCACCAGCGAAGCCCAGCTCATGCTCCAGATCATGAAGCTCGCGCAGGCCTACGGGCTGTTCGGTCAGAGCGACGAATCGTCCGGCGTCTCCGTGGTGGCCTGACTCGGGCCGCGTCAGCGCGGGGTGGCGAAGTCCTGGGTCCAGTATCGCTGGTATGCCGCGGCGTCGTTGCGGGCGCAGGCAGCGCCGAAATCGCGGAACGTGGAGTTCATGATGTTCGCGCAGTGCCCCGCGCTGGCCAGCCAGCCGGCCATGACCGCATCGACGCTGGCGCCGCCGCCAAAGATGTTCTCGCCCCAGGCGATCGCCACATAGCCGGTCGCGTCGATCCGGTTGACCAGGGTCCGGCCGTCCGAGCTGGTGTGCGAGAACAGGTTGTGGTCGGCCATGTCGTGGGAATGCCCGGCGGCCGCCTGCGCCAGCAGGGTGTTCCAGGCCAGCGCCGGCGCGGCCGGGTACCAGGTGGTGCCGCAAAAACGGGCCGTGGCGCGCGCCGCATTCACCGCCGTCAGCAGGTCCACCGCGAAATCCGCGATGGCGCAGGAGTCCTCGGGCGGCACCACGACATTCTCGACCGGCACGTTGCCGCTGCCGGCGGGCGCGTTCGACACGGCGGTCGTCGCGTTGCCGCCGGACGAATCGCCACCGCCGCCGCAGGCGGACAGAAGCAGTGCGACGGTGGCCAACAGGGCGAGGGCGTTTCTGTCAGGCGCAATTTTCATGCGCCGATTCTAGGCGGTGCCCCTTGCCGGCCGACGCCGTTGCCGAACCCCGACAACTACGCGCCATGGTGGCGTGTCACCACGGCTGACTTTTCCCTCGTGCTGTTCCGCGGCGGATGTAGAGTGTCCGAATCCACGCGCGCGGCAAGGAGGGCGACAACATGAAGCAAGTAGTCATCAGCGGTCATGGCGATCCGGAGAAACTGCTGTTGCGCGATGCGCCCGATCCGGTGCCTGCGGCGGGGATGCTGCGCATCCGCGTGCATGCCAGCGGCGTGAATTTCGCCGACGTGCTGGCGCGGCAGGGGTTGTATCCCGATGCGCCGAAGCCGCCCTGCGTGGTGGGCTACGAAGTGTCGGGGGTCGTCGATGCGCTCGGCCCGGGCGTCGGCACGGACTGGCTCGGCAAGGATGCCTTCGCGCTGACGCGCTTCGGTGGCTACGCCGATGCCGTGGTTGTGCCCGAGGCGCAGGTGTTCGCGCGGCCGGCCGGGCTGAGCCACGAGCAGTGTGCGGCGATCCCGGTGAACTACCTCACCGCGTGGCAACTGCTGGTGACCATGGGTTCCCTGCACCGGGACGAAACCGTGCTGATCCACAACGCCGGCGGCGGCTTGGGCCTGGCGGCGATCGACATCGCGCGGTACATCGGCGCGCGCAGCATCGGTACCGCCAGCCCGGGCAAGCATGCCTTCCTCAAGGCGCGCGGCCTCGACGAGGCGATCGACTATCGCGGCAAGGACTGGTCGGTGGAACTGGCCCGGCTGACCGACGGCCGCGGTGTGGAACTGGTCACCGATCCGCTCGGCGGCGGGCACTGGAAGAAGAGCTACCGGGCGCTGCGCAGCACCGGGCGGCTGGGCATGTTCGGCGTCTCCACCGCCACGGAGTCCGGCCTGTTCGGGCCGCTGCGCCTGTTGTCGGCGGCGCTGGGCATGCCGCTGTTCCATCCGGTCCAATTGATGAACGGCAACAAGGCGGTGTTCGGCGTGAACCTGGGCCACATGTGGGGCGAGATGGACAAGCTCCGCGGCTGGATGGAGAGCCTGCTGCGCGGGGTCGATGAAGGCTGGCTGCGGCCGCATGTCGATCGGACCTTCAGGTTCGACCAGGCCGGCGAGGCCCACGCCTGGCTGGAGGCGCGCAGGAATACCGGCAAGGTCGTGCTCGTCCCCTGAGCCGAGAGGATGACGCGGCCATGCCGCTGATCGAGCGCCTTTTCGCCGGCGAAGGATGGTCGTAACGAAGCTGTAACGGAGCTTGAACAATATTGCGGTTCTCATCAACAACACTCGCACGGAGAATCGTCATGCGTTCACTGCTATTCGCTGTATTGCCTTTCGCCATCCTCGCCGGTTGCGCGAGCACCGAAACCAAGGCCCCGGAAGCCGCCAAGCCCGCCGCTGCCCCGGCCGCCGCCAAGGCCCCGCAGTGCTGGTCCGGCGACCATGGCAAGTTCCTCGACGTCGGCACCCAGACCACGATCTCCGGTGTCGCCGTCGAGTGCCTGGCCACCTCGGACGGCAAGAACGCCCAGTGGATGGGCGTCAAGAAGTAAGTCCCCGGAAGCGGCCCGCCAGGGAGCGGGCCGAGTCCCGAGGACGAGCAGGAGGAGACAACATGAATCGCGAACAATGGCAGCAGAAGCGCGGCCACGCCGGGGCCAAGCGTGCACCGGCGGTACTCGCCGCCGCCGAGGTCGCATACCGCGCCCAGACGACGCCCCCGGCGGGCGGCGCCGCGAAGCCTGCGGCAGAGCCCGGCAGCCAGACCCAGACGGGAAAGTCAGCCGCGGCGATACGCCGCCCCAAGCCTTAGCTTTCCGCCGTTGGCCCGTGGCGCGGCCACCGGGCTACTTCCACATGTCGCGCATCCGTCGCGCCAGGTCCACGGCCGCCTGGCGCGATTCCGGCGTGCCGCGCGGACCCTCGGCCGGCGCCGGCCACGACAACTGCTCGAAGCGCGGCAGCAGCGCGTTGGTGATGAAGCGCGTGCGGCTGCCGTACACGTGGCGATCGCCCATCCCCGACTGCTGGGTAACGTAGAAGCGCTGCGGCGTGATGATGTCGAGCTGGTCCCGGGCGCGCGTCATGGCCACGTAGAGCAGCCGCCGTTCCTCTTCGATTTCCGCCGCGCTGCCCGTGGCGAGGTCCGAGGGCAGGCAGCCGTCCACGGCGTTGAGCAGGCTCACGGCCGACCATTCCTGGCCCTTGGCGGAATGGATGGTGGACAGGATCAGGTAGTCCTCGTCCAGCATCGGCACGCCGGACTGGTCGCTGGTGGCATCGGGCGGATCGAGCGTCAGCTCGGTGAGGAAGCGTTCCCGGCTCGGGTAGGTGGCCGCGATCTGCATCAACTGCTCGACGTCGCCCCGGCGGATCGCGGCATCCTCGTAGAGCCCTTCCATCCGGGCGAGATACCACTGGCCGAGCTTCTCGAACACGGCCGGCCACGTTCCCGCGCGCGGGCCGACCATCTCGACCAGCGCCGCGAATTCCTGCCAGCCCTCGCGCGCGCCGTCCGGGACCGGCTGTTCCGCAAGCAGGGCGGCGCCGGGCGGAGCGGCGGCGACGTTGTCGAGTATCCGCGCCGCCGTCTTCGGGCCGATGCCGTCCAGCAACTGGAGCGCCCGGAAGCCCGAGACCCGGTCGCGCGGGTTCTGCGCCCAGCGCAGCGCCGCCAGCACGTCCTTGACGTGGGCGGCTTCGAGGAACTTGAGGCCGCCGAACTTCACGAAGGGGATGTTGCGCCGCGTGAGCTCGATCTCCAGCCGGGCACTGTGGTGGCCGGTGCGAAACAGCACGGCCTGCGACTTCAGCTTCAGCCCGGCCTCGCGGCGGGCCAGCACCTGTTCGACCACGTAATGTGCCTGGTCGGCCTCGTCGCGCACCGACACCAGCCGCGGCCGCTGCGCCGAGGCGCGCTCGGTCCACAGCTCCTTGGTGAAGCGCTCACTGGCCAGCGCGATCACCGCGTTGGCGGCATCCAGGATCGGCTGCGTCGAACGGTAGTTGCGGTCCAGCGTGACGCGATGGGGCGGCGGCGAGAAATGGCTCGGGAAGTCGAGGATGTTGCGCACCGTGGCGCCGCGGAAGGAATAGATCGCCTGTGCGTCGTCGCCCACCACGGTGAGCCCGCGGCCCGCGGGCGCCAGCCCGAGCAGGATGGCGGCCTGGAGTCGATTGGTGTCCTGGTATTCGTCGACCAGGATGTGCTCGAAGCGTTCGCCGAGTTCCCGCGCCAGCGCCGGCTCCGCCGCCATCTGCGCCCAGTAGAGCAGCAGGTCGTCGTAGTCGAGTACCTGCTGCGCCTGCTTGGCCCCGACATAGGCGCGGAACAGCCGGCGCAGCTCGTCTTCCCATTCCGTGCACCACGGATAGGTCGATTGCAGCACTGCGGCCAGCTCCGCCTGCGTATTGACCGCCGCCGAGTAGATGCCCAGGCACGTGCCCTTGAGCGGAAAGCGCCGCTCCTTGGCCGAGAGGCCGAGGTCGTGGCGCACCAGGTTCATGAGGTCCGCCGAATCCTCGCGGTCGTGGATCGTGAAATCGGCCGCCAGGCCGATGCGTCCGGCGTAGTCGCGCAACAGCCGCGCGCCGACGCCATGGAAGGTGCCCGCCCAGGGCAGCACCGGCGTGCCGCGGCCGCCCGCCTGGACGAGCAGCCGCGTCACCCGGCGGATCATCTCGTCGGCGGCGCGCCGCGAGAAGGTGAGCAGCAACACCCGCCCCGGGTCGGCGCCATGGGCGACCAGGTGGGCCACGCGGTACACCAGCGTGTTGGTCTTGCCCGAGCCGGCGCCGGCGATCACCAGCAACGCCCGGGCGTCGTGCTCGCGGATGCCGAACTCGACGGCCTCGCGCTGCGCTTCGTTGAGATGCGCCAGGTCGAGGCCGCCGGTGCGGACGGGGGATTCGGTAGTCATCGGGCGTCGGGGCATCGGCCAAGCTGTACGGAGATACAGTATAGCCGCAACCGGGCGCCGCCCCCGGCAAACGCTTCGCCTGGCGGCCGGACGAACGACTACACCTTGAACACGGCCACGGCGGAGCGCAACTGGGTCGACAGGCCATCCAGCTCCGACGCGGTCTTGTCGTTTGCGCTCGCGGCGAGGTTGTTTTCCTCGGTCATCTGGGCGATCTTTTCCACGCTGACCGCAATCTGGCGAATCGCGGCATCCTGTTCGGCGAGAGCCGAGGAAATGCTCTGCACGTTTCCGGCGACGTCGCGCGAGCCTTGTTCGACTTGATGGAGGGCCTGTTCCGTACGATTGACCAGGCCGAGGCTTGCGTCGGCTTGCACGGTGGCCTGATCCATCGACGACACCGTGCTGCCGACATCGTCCTTGATTTCCGTGATCAGGGTGGCAATTTCCCCTGTTGCCTGGGCTGTGCGCTCTGCCAGCTTCCGCACCTCGTCGGCGACGACGGAAAAACCGCGGCCCTGCTCGCCGGCACGCGCCGCCTCGATCGCCGCGTTCAGCGCCAGCAGGTTGGTCTGATCGGCAATCTCCTTGATCACGCTGACGATATGGCCAATCTTCCGCGAGCTGTCGTCGAGTTGCTTGACGTTCTCGCCGGAGGCGCCGATAAGGTGGGCAATGGCATCCATGTTCTGGACGGTCTCGCGCATCACCGCCATGGCCTTCTCCGTATCGCCCCGGGCATGTGCCACGACATCCGCCGCGGACCGGGCGTTGTCGGCCGTCTCGCTCACGCTCACGGACGCCTCCTCGACGGCGGCCGCAACCACTTCGGCGGCGTCTGACTGCACGACAGAACTCTCGCTCACTTTCCTGCTCGATGCCGACAGGTCGTGTGCCGCCTGGGTGACCTGCTCGCAGGATCGCTTCGCATCCAGGATGATGCTGCGAAACTTCGCGATGAGGAGGTTGAACGCCTTCCCCGTTCGCGCGACCTCCACGGCGCCGTGTTCCGGAACGGAACCGGTAAAGTCGTTTTCGGCGACGGCGCGTTCTGCGAAGTCGACCAGTTTCTTCAAGGGCATCTCGATGCTGCGGGACACCCATAACGAAACCGCAATGGTCAGGACGATGGCCAGGCCGCCGAGCGCAAGCACCGCGACAAGAGCCCGATGGCTCGACTGAACAAGCCGATCCGCGTCCTTGCCGATCGCTTCCGTAATCAGGTTTTCCGTGTCGTGCAAGCCATCGATCTTCGTGGTCATGGTCTTGAACCATGCCGTCGGCTCGATGCCAAATCCGCCTTCGGCCGACTTGTCCACCAATACCCCGCGCATTCGCTCCACTTCCTTTGCGGCCGGCCCGTCCATCACGGACGCCAGCGACGCCTTCTCCGCGGCGCCGGCAATACTCTGGAAGTCAGCCAGAAAGGCATCCTGTTGGTGGAAGCGCGTCAGGATTGCCCGATATTGCTTCGGGTCCACGCGGTCGGCGGCAAAGGCCGTCGCAACCAGCGCTCGCTCCTGACCGGCGCTTTCCTTCGCCCGGACGAAGCCGAGATACGCGATCATCTGTTGCGAAATCGATGCGTCATGGGCGAGCTCGACGCCCACGCCCATGGCATCCACCAGGTTCGCGATCGCTCCCGAGTAGTAG
>JAEHDA010000020.1 GCA_016880655.1 Rhodocyclaceae bacterium | reverse complement strand
GCGGCCATGGTGTGGAAGAACGCCACCCATTCCAGCGACAGGTACTTGTCCCAGCCCCAGTCGTGCCAGGTGCCGTAGAAGATGTAGGCCCACCCGGAAATCCAGATCATCGGGCTGATGAACAGCAGCACGCCCAGATAGGCGAGACGCTGCAACGGGTTGTGCTTCTTCAGCGTGGTAGCGCGGAACGGGTGGGGCGCGTCGGTGAAGATGCCGGTCAGGTAGAAGTTGATCATGGCATCCACCTTTTTCAGGGTCGGGATGTACTGCTTCCATTCCCCCGTGGTGAGGTGCCAGAAGATCGCGAACACCCACAGGCCGACCAGCGTCCAGGCGGCGACGATGTGGTGATGCACGGCGGTCTTGAAACCGAAGTTCTCATAGGCGCCGTGGATCTCGAAGCCGGTCAGGAGCAGGAAGATGATCAGGCCCGCTTGCGACCAGTGCCAGAGCCGTTCGAAGACCTTGAATACGTAGATTTTGGTGCTGGGTCCGGACATGGTCTCAACCTGCCTTTCTGCTCATGAAGATGCGCAGCGCGCCGTGGCCGACGACGCCGACCAGCGTGCCGAGCACCGCCAGCCAGCCGATCAGGTCCAGCCACTTGTTGGCGTCCCGACCGGGCATGTAGATACCCTTGACGCCTTGCAGGCGGCCGGTCTTGCTATGGCACTGCGTGCAGGTGAGGGCATCGTCCTTCGGCGCCACCATGTGTGTGATCGGCCAGGTCATTTCGGTGGCGACGAAGTCGAACTTGCCGCCGAACGGCCGGCCGGCCGCCTCGGCCCCCGCCCGCAGTGCGGCCTCCCACTTGAAGTTCTGCCAGAAGGCGGTGTCGTCCTTGACGCCGTACTCGGTGGCGGTGTGCGGGATCAGCAGCGACTTGGTCTCCAGATCGTAGGGTTGCTTGCCGCGGAATACCTTGACCGGCCAGATGCGCGAAATGCCGTCGTCCGGGCTGCCGCCGTACTCGTTGATCTTGGTCACGCCGTCGGTATTCACCGGGTCGCCCAGCAGGGTGTATTTCACCTTGCCGTTCAGCCAGATGTACTCGGGAATGACGTGGGCCTCGTAGGTGAAGTTGCCCTTCTTGCTGTCGTACTTGTCCTGGCCGATGGCATCCTTGATGTTGATCGGCTTGCCTTCGGGCGTCAGTTTGCCCGCGGTGGACCAATCCCAGGTCATCTTGGTCGGCTTCGCACGAGCGTACTGGGGAATGTGGCACGTCTGGCAAGCGAGCTTGTCGGTGTGCTCGTTCAGCTTGGCCGACAGGATCGTGTCGTTCCTGTGCGGCTTCTGATCGTGGCAGGACTGGCACGTCGCGGCGTTCGAGTCGTCCACCTTGCCGCGTATCTTGGCGTGCCCTGAATCCTTGGCGGTCGGCGTGTAGCGGCTGCCCGGGATATTGTGACCTTTGGTGGCGTGGCAGGTGCTGCAACTGAAATTGAGCCCTTTGGCGTCCATGTGCACGTCGAGGTAGCGCGGCGGGTTCTTGAGGGACGTATCCAGGTCGCCGTGCTTGACCGCATCGCCGCCGCCGCCGAGGAAGTGGCAGGCGCCGCAGGTGGCCCGGCTGGTGGCGCCGACATGCTGGGCGACATCCTGGAGATCGACCGCCGGAATCATCTTGCCCGACTTGGCTGGCCATTCCATTTGTTTGTAGGCCGGGTGGCCGGCAAGGCCCTGGATCTTGCGGTAGTCGCCCGTGGTGTCGTGGCAGACCAGGCAGTCGACGTTCTCCTCGGAGGTGAAGTCGAAGCTGTCGTCCTTCCAGCCGTAGCCGATGTGGCAAGAGCCGCAGAAAGCCTGGTTGGATGCGACCGCGGTGCAGAAGTTGTTCACCACCCAGCGCTTGCCGAGCTTCTGCTTGTTGGCGGGATTGATCCACTCCCAGGTCCAGTGCTTGGTCTTGTGGATCTGTTTGGCGGCTTCGGTGTGGCAGGAGAGGCAGGCCTTGGTGACTTCCGGCCCGCTCTTGAAGTCCCGTTCGAGCTCCTTGAACTTGGTGTGGTCCGCCGTGGTGCGAGCTGCGCGCAGTTCCACCGCGCCGGGCTGTGCCTTGTTTTCGGGGGCGGGTGCGTTGCTCGCCCAGGCTTGCGTCAGCGCCATCAGGCATGCCGAGGCCAGCCCCGCCGTGAGGATGCTTGGTTTTCTCATGATGTGCTCCGTTTCGATTGCGGATGGGCGAATCGCTAGCAGCCGCCGCCGGCGCCGCCACCGGCACCGCCGCCTTCACCACCGGCCTTGGGCACGATCAATTGCGGCGTGGGCTTGTTCGGATCCATGACCAGGAAACTCTGCTGGTCGGCCGCAACCTTGCCCATGACCTCGCCGACCAGCGGGCCGAACATCTTGCCCATCAGCCCGGCATTCATGGTGCCGATGTAGGTCTTGCCGTCGTTCTTCTTGTAGACGGAGATCTTGCAGGGCATCAGGATGGACAGGAAGCGGACGCTGTCCTCGTTGAGGATCGGTTTGGAGTACTGGGTGCTGCACGCCTCGACCATCAGGACGGGCAGGGCATTGCCGCCGTCCTGCTGGATGGCGCGCGTAGGATTGCGCAGGCCGGAGAGTGCCCAGCCGTTGCCGGTCGCCTGGATGTTGTGCTGGATGCGGGCGACGGTCTCCTCGACGCCGAACGGGCTGACCCGCTCGTTGAACATCAGTCCGCCCATCATGTTCCAGGCCAGAATAGCGGTGAATGCAATACCCGCGACAAAGCTGCCAACGATCTTCAACATGGTGACCCCCCCCAAAGGAATAACGCAATTTCTATATATGCCGATACGCTTCCGCACATATTGACGCAAGTCAACCGCAGTCTAGCTCACGAAATCCGACCGTCGCGATCAGCTTCGTGAACGAGCGCAGCAGGACATCAAATGGTCGTCGACCATGCCCACCGCCTGCATGTGCGCATAGCAGATGGTCGGCCCGACGAAGCGGAAGCCGCGCTTCCTCAGGTCGCGCGACATCGCTCGCGATATGTCCGTTTCCGCAGGGATCTCGGCGAGCGATTGCCATTCGTTGACGATCGGCTTGCCATCGACGAAGCGCCAGAGATAGGCGTCGAAGCTGCCGAATTCCTCCCGCACCTTGAGGAAGGCGCGGGCATTGTCGATGGCCGCGCCGATCTTCAATCGATTGCGGACGATGCCGGCATCGCCGAGCAGGCGGGCCACATCCGCATCGCCGTAGCGGGCGACGGTTTCCGCGTCGAAGTTGGCGAAGGCGCGCCGGTAGTTCTCGCGCTTGCGCAGGATCGTGATCCAGGCCAGGCCGGCCTGCGCGCCTTCGAGGATCAGGAACTCGAACAGCTTGCGGTCGTCGTGGCAGGGCACGCCCCACTCCTCGTCGTGGTAGGCGACGTAGAGCGGGTCGTCGCCGCACCAGGGGCAGCGGGTCGGTGTCGTCATGGGGCGATTATGCACCGGGTAACATGCGCGGCATGAACGCTGTCTACTGCGAAATTGACCTGCCCGCGCCTGGTGAAGGCAAAGGCATTGTCGCGGCCTTCGTCGAGCCGGTCGAGGTGCTGGTCGCGCAGCGGCTGGAGGAGGTCGGCGCCGTACTGGCGCGGGCAGGCGAGCTCGCCAGCGAAGGCTGCTGGCTGGCCGGTTACGTCGCCTACGAAGCCGGCGCCGCTTTCGACACCGCGCTGGCCACCCACGCGGCACCCGATGGCCTGCCGCTGGCGGCCTTCGCCGCGTTCCGCTCGACATCGGCCGCACGGCCGCACGGCGAGTTCATGAGCGGGGCCTGGCGCGACATGACGACGGCGGCGGAATTCGATGCGGCCATCGCCGCCATCAAGACCGACATCGGCGACGGCCGCTACTATCAGGTGAATTACACGACGCGACTGCGCGCTCCGTTCCTCGGCGACAGCGCGGCGCTGTTCGATGCCTTGCGGGACAGCCAGCCGGGGGCCTACAGCGTGTACCTCGACTTCGGGCGCTGGCAGGTCTGTTCGGTGTCGCCGGAACTGTTCTTCCATTGGCGGCCGGCCGCGGGAGGCGTGCCGCCACGGCTGACTTTGCGGCCGATGAAGGGCACGGCGCCGCGCGACGCCGACGCTGCGCGGGACAGACACGCGGCGGCAGCCTTGCGCGCCTCGGCCAAGGAGCGCGCTGAAAACCTGATGATCGTCGACTTGCTGCGCAACGACGCCTCGCGCGTCGCCGAACTGGGCAGCGTCGCCGTGCCGGCGCTGTTCGAAGTCGAGCCCTGGGCGACCGTGTGGCAGATGACTTCGACCGTCGAATGTCGCACCCGGCCCGGCACTCGTCTGCCCGAGCTGTTCGCCGCGCTGTTCCCCTGCGGCTCGGTGACGGGAGCGCCGAAAGCGGAAGCGATGCGGGCGATCCGCGAGCTGGAGCCGGCGCTTCGCGGCGTGTATTGCGGCGCGGTCGGCGTGGTGATGCCGGGCGGCGAGGCGCGCTTCAACGTCGGCATCCGGACCGTGGTCGTCGACGCCGAACGGGGGCAGGCCGAATGCGGCATCGGCAGCGGCATCGTCGCCGATTCCACCATCGCGGGCGAACGCGAGGAGTGGCTCGTCAAGGAGCGCTTCCTGCGCCGCGCCTGCCCGGATTACGAGCTGCTGGAGACGCTGCTCTGGCGGCGGGACGGATATTGGTTGCTGTCGGAGCACATGGCGCGGCTGGAGCGCAGCGCGATCGCACTTGGCTTCCATTTCGGTCTGAACGAGGTTAGCGCGGCCCTGAACGACGCGGCGCGCGACTTTGGTACGGGCAGATGGCGCGTGCGCTTGCGGCTGGCGATGGACGGCGCGGTGGCGACCGATGCCGAGCCGATCGTCCGCCGGCGGGGCCCGGTCGCCTGTGCCCTGGCGATGCGGCCGGTGGACAGCGCGAATCCGTGGCTGCGCCACAAGACGACGCGGCGCGAGGTCTATGCTGCGCTCGCCGTTCCGGACACATTCGATACGCTGCTGTTCAACGAGCGTGGCGAAGCGACCGAGTTCACACGCGGCAACCTGGTCGCCAGGGTGGGCGGCCACCTGCTGACGCCTGCGCTCGAATGCGGCCTGTTGCCGGGCGCGTTCCGGGCGGCGCTGCTGGCGCGCGGTGCGGTGAAGGAAGCCGCGCTGTCGCTTGCCGACGTCGAGGCCGCCGACGCGTTGTGGTTCGTGAACAGCCTGCGCGGCGCCTTGCCGGTCACGCTTGATCGTAGAATCCGCGCCATCGCATCGTCATTGCAGGGAAGGCAAACATGAAATTCGGACTCGTCGCCATGTGCGTTGCCTTGCTCGCGGGCTGTGCAACCACCGAAGCGCCAAAGCCGGTGCCGCCAACGCCCGTGAAGATCGGCCTGGCGCTGGGTGGCGGCGCGGCGCGCGGCTTCGCCCACATCGGCGTCATCAAGGCGTTGGAGGCGCAGGGCATCGTGCCCGACATCATCGTCGGCACCAGCGCCGGCGCGGTGGTCGGTTCGCTCTACGCCGCCGGGCGCACGGGCTTCGAATTGCAGCAGACGGCGCTGGACATGACCGAGAAGCAGGTGGTCGGCTGGGCCTGGCCCAACCGCGGCTGGATGGACGGCGAGGTACTGCAGAACTTCATCAACAAGGCGGTGGCCAACCGGCCGCTGGAAGCCTTGCCGCGCCGGGTCGCCGTCGTCGCAGTGGACCTCAAGAGCGGCGAGCCCGTCCTGTTCGGCTCCGGCAACACCGGCATGGCAGTGCGCGCCTCGGCGGCCGTGCCCGGCGTGTTCCAGCCGGTCCTCATCTCGGGTCGCGAGTATGTCGATGGCGGCGTGGTCAGCCCCGTTCCCGTTCGCTACGCGCGCCAGCTCGGCGCGACATTCGTCATTGCCGTCGACATCTCCCAGCGCCCGCAGGACGGGGCCACCGACAGCACGCTCGACGTGCTGCTCCAGACCTTCACCATCATGGGCAAGACCATCAGCCAGTACGAAACCGCCGAAGCCGACGTGGTGATCCGCCCCATCACCGCCGGGCTGCCTTCGACCGACCTCTCCGGCCGGCATCGCGCCGTCCTCGAAGGCGAAAAAGCCGCGGCGCTGGTGATGGCCGAACTGAAGGACAAGCTGGAACGCAAGCGCAGCGGGAACAATGGCGGGAAATAGGAAAAGTCAGCCGTGGTGATACGCGGCCAGATGGCGCATGGCGACGCATACGAGAAGCTCAGTCTGACATCCGCAGAAGACGTTCAAAACACGTAAAGAGCGCCACCCGGTGAGCCATTGCGCGCGGGATGTTCTGTCCAACGATATATGCTCGAAGGTTTAGCCCGTTTGGACTATTTGCCCATGTTGGCGTGATGGTCACAATCCCACGCTATCGTCCTGCGCGGTTTGCCTATGCCGAGCCGACGACAGTTCAGACCCGCGCCAACGCGGGCATGTCAATTTCCCATTCCAGAGATGCATGGCCGCCGCATGGTCAGCGGCGGTATTGGGCATGGAGAATCGAGCAATGAAGCAACGCAGGCGAATGGTTCGAAGAAAAGTCAGCCGTGGCGGCACGCCAAGTAACCAAGCATGGAGAGTTGCCGCATGAACAAATCGACCATTGGGTTTCTCACAACTCTCATCGCAATGGCGACTCTGGGGGCCAGCATGAACGCCTTCGGGTTTCTCGGCTTGGGCGGCACCAGCTGGAAGGAAGAGGTGCTGCTGCACGATGGCGGCAAGATTGTCGTCAAGCGCTCGCAGACCTACGGCGGTCGTCATGAGATCGGGCAATCTCCCCCCGTCAAGGAACACACAATTCGCTTTGAGTTGCCGGGCACGGGCAAGAAGATCGAGTGGACGAGCGAATACGGAGAGGACCTGGGGCGTACCAGCTTCAATCTGCTGGCGCTGCACGTTCTCGCCGGCACACCCTATCTCGTTGCCGAACCGAATCTCTGCTTGTCCTACAACAAATATGGCAGGCCGAATCCACCCTATGTCATCTTCAAGCATGACGGGACAGCATGGCAACGCCTCAAGATTTCTGAACTGCCGCTGGAATTCAAGACGATCAATCTGATCGTCAACAATGGCCGCGAGGAAGACATTGCGAAAGCGGCCGAGAAATTGGGATACGTCCCCGCCACCGACGTTGCCAAGATCAACAGCAGCCTGACGCAAGCCCAGTACAGCAGCATCGTGCGGGAGGCATTGCCGGCGGAGCGGATCATCGAGATGTGCGGCGACATGGTGTTGTACCGAGGGCACTGGATCATGCGTGACAGCGAACCGGCGAAGTGGCGCATAGATCGCCTGCTCGATCAGAAGAAATAGACCGCAACCTGCAACCATCGGGAGATTCTCATGGCAACCCAATTTGAAATCGAATGTGCCGTCATGGCCGGTGCGGCCTATTTTGACAACCGGAATGCAGTAAACCGCACCATCATCGACACCGACAAGAAGGGCCGCATCCAGATCGTCTCTGCGGATGGCACCAGGACCTACGACACCACGGTGTTCACCAAGAACAAGGACAACCCCAACGAATACCTGAGCCCGGACGAGCAGGTCAAGCTCGTCAAGAACGGCACCGGCTACCAGTTGCAGGCGGGGGGCGGCACCCTCACCCTCGACGACCTGACCGAGGACCAACTGGGCGGCTTCGGCATCCACCTGCGCGACTTTGCGGACAAGATGGGCGAAGTCGCGCCGACCAACACCATCAATGGCGACCAGAACGACGAAAAGAAGGACAGCCTCGCCGGCGAGGCCGGCGGCGACCTCATCGACGGCAAGAGCGACGACGACCTCCTGGCCGGACTCGCCGGCAACGACAATCTCTTCGGGGGCGCAGGCATAGCCAGAACGGCATATATCGAACGGTTTGGCTACTACAGACTATCGACCAGTATGTCGGATGCTTGGACAATCCGCGCTTCGTCTGGTCTCGCAAAAGTCAGCCGTGGCGGTACGCCGAGTAATGAAACATGGAGGAGGGCCGCGTGAAGATCACAACCCTAATAGTTGCAATTGCGGCGGCGTTTGTATTGAGCGGATGCGGTGGTAGCCGCAACTGGCGGGAGGAAGTGCAGTTATCCGACAACCGCATTGTCGTTATCGACCGCTACGACAAGCTTGGCAATCCTCTCGATCAGGAGCCGGGCAATTGGGAGTTTGGGCCGCCCGTGATCGGATTTGTACTGCGAATTCCGGTTGAGGGCCCCGAACGATCAGTTACTTGGGAAAGCGGGCCGCGTCTCATCCCTCTAGCGCTTGGCGTCAAAGGTCGGCAGTTGTATCTGGCAGCGACGCCAAATACCTGTGCCGCATATGATCAACTTGGCCGTCCAGTACCGCCTTATGTGTTCTTCAAGTACGAAGGTAAGGAATGGCAGCGGATTCTGGTCGAGGAGTTTCCTGATGACATTAGTACTACCAACCTCTTGCAGGGAACGCGAAACCGTGACGCCCGCCAGGAAATCGATACCGGCTACGTCAAAGCTGATGCGGTGAAGCGGATCAACCGCAGCCTTTCCTCACATCTCCGCACCATCTATCGAAGCGGGGTGCGGGGTAGAGAGATGTGCTTAGAAACGTTACCACCGAACAAGAACTGACGAGGAGCTCGAAATGGCTGAAACATTTGAATACGCGCTGATGTCTGGAAACGCCTATCGAAAGAACCGTCACGAGAACAACTGGATTCCTCGTCCAGAAGGGTGGGAAGACCTCAGTCCGTTAGGCGGCTACCAGTACGATTCGTCCACCGGCTTCGAAGCCGTCGCCTACCGCAAGGGCAACGAAATCGTCATCGCCTTTGCCGGCACGGACCAGCCGCAGGACTGGTATGCCAACGTCGGCATGGGGTTGGGCTTCTTTGGCTTGGCCCAACTGAAACAAGCCGCCGCGTTCTACGCCAGGATTCAAGCGCAGTACGGCGACGGCGTCACCTACACCTTCACCGGCCACAGCCTGGGTGGCGGCATCGCCGCCCTCATGG
>JAEHDA010000150.1 GCA_016880655.1 Rhodocyclaceae bacterium | reverse complement strand
GGTGCAGCACCGCGCGGCCCTCGGTATGGTTGATTGCCTCGCCGGCGCGCAGCCGGGCGATCCAGCCGGCCATGTCGGCTTCCCACCAGAGGCCGGTCAACGCCGTGTGCGCCTCCGGCGTCAGGCGTTGCTTGGAGAAGTCGAGCAGCAGGCCGTTGTGTTCCAGCGAGAAACGCTTGAAGCGCCGCGGATCGGCGGCGAACAGGTCGCGCAGCTGTAGTGCACGGACGCGCTGCGCGTGGGTGCCCAGGGCCTGCCAGGTTTTCGAGGCGACAGCGGTCATAGCCAGACCATCATACCCATTTCGAATGGATGGGTGAGCAGCTCGTGGTGCGGGTAGGCGCGCAGGCGGTAATCGATCTTGCCGCAGACCTCGGGCGTCAGTTCGAGCGTGAACAGGCTCTCGCCTTCGCTGGCGGGGCCCTGGTATTCCATCCGGTAGGGGCGCGGCGGGCGCGACTGGGCGTTCGAGTTCGGCCGGCTGAACAGCAGTTCCACCGCCACGTCCGACGGCGCCAGGCCGTCGAGCCGCACCGCGACCTCGAAACGGACCTTGCTGCCGAACGAGATGCGTCGCTGCTGGTCGTCGATGCGGCGCAAGGCCACGTGCGACCAGTGGGCACGCACCCGTGTTTTCCACTCGGCAAGCTGGCGGGCGGCGGCGAAGTCGTTCTGGCTGTAGCGCCGCCACTGCTTCGCGGCAGGCTGGTAAAACTTGCCGACGTATTCGCCGACCATGCGCGCCGAATTGAAGCGCGGCGTGATGCTGGCGATGGACCGCTTCGACATCTCCACCCAGCCCGGCGAGTAACCCATCGGGCCGCGGTCGTAATAGAGCGGCGCGATCTTGTCCTGTAGCAGTTCGTAGAGCGTGCGCGCTTCCTCGTAGTCGCGCCGGCTCTCGTCGATGCCGTGGTCGTAGGCGCTCGAGATCGGCTTGATCGCCCAGCCGTTCTCGTGTTCGGCGCCGGGCTGGTAGCCCTCGGCCCACCAGCCGTCCAGCACCGACAGGTTCAAGACGCCGTTGATGGCGGCTTTCATGCCGGAAGTGCCCGATGCTTCCAGCGGATAGACCGGGTTGTTCAGCCAGACATCGACGCCGGACACCAGGCGCCGCGCCAGCCGCAGGTCGTAGCCCTCGACCATCAGGATATGGCCCATGAATTCGGGCATGTTGGCGACTTCCGCGATGCGGCGGATCAGTGCCTGGCCGGGCTCGTCGGCCGGGTGCGCCTTGCCGGCGAAGATGAACACCACCGGCCGCTGCGGGTCGCTGACGATCTGTTTCAGCCAGGCCAGGTTCTGGAACAGCATCGTGGCGCGCTTGTAGGTGGCGAAGCGGCGGGCGAAGCCGATGGTCAGGATGTTGGGGTTTTCCGGGTCGGCCAGATGCATCAGCCGGTCGACGTGCGCTTCGGAACCGTGGCTGCGCATGTGCTGCTGGGTGACGCGGTGACGCACCAGGTGCAGCATCTGCGATTTCAGCGACTGGCGAACGCTCCAGTACATGTGGTCGGGGATCTGGTGGATCTGCTGCCAGACCTGGGCATCGGTGAGGCGCTGCGACCAGTCCGGGCCGAGGATGCGGTCGAAGGTCTCGTGCCACATGTCGGAGAGGAAGGTCGGCACGTGCACGCCGTTGGTGACGTAGCCGATGGGATTCTCGGCCGGATCGATCTGGGGCCACAGGTCGGCGCAGATCTGCGCCGACACGTCGCCGTGCACTTGCGAAACACCGTTATGGTGGCGCGAGCCGCGGATCGCCAGCGTGGTCATGTTGAAGTCGCCGCGCCCATGCACCTGGCCGAG